>UQDF01000054.1 GCA_900539765.1 uncultured Porphyromonas sp.
TTCATAGTTGTTGGGGTTGGCTTCCCAACTGTGTACTATTTCAGGAGAGGACAGACACCCTATATATCATCATCTATATATGATATCTGTATAGCTTATTTCTATATCTACTTATGATGATGATGATGGTACGTCGAATCTGTTCATAACTCCCGCTGTGCAGGAGCTAATGACACTTCTATAAAATCTTCTCTAGTCGGCTCTGGGAGCTACTTAGAGGATATAAAAAGGCGAGACGATCGTGAGCAGTTACGATCGTCTCGCTCTCTATCTGTACCTGTTGATAACTTGATCAAAACTGGTTGATAACTCAGCGGTAACTTATTTGGATAATTGAAATCTTTTCGTAGCTATACAACTTCTCGAGATAAGCAAATAAGTTAGCAGTGAGTTATTGATGAGTTATGAACAGACTTTTCGACAGAATAATGGGGGTTATGAACAGCTTGTTGACACCCTCAGCGCCACTGATAGTAATTAGCTTACGTATTGCGTTTAACAAAACATTTAAATATATTTGTCCTCACATTGCTACGGATATCAACGCAAAATTAAAATAAGACTATTATGAAGAAGGTACTCTTTATGATGCTACTATCCCTATGTATGGGAGCTTTAGCCCTAGCACAGGACGAACCTACGATCATCACCCAGCCACCAGCGGGAGATACGATAGATCTCTATAGGACGACGACTGGGTTTGAGTCTGTCTACTACTATGCCATAGCAGACTCAAGCTCTGGCGACTGGCAGCGAATGATATTCGGCAATGATGGGGCAGTGTATCTAGAGAATCCACTCAATACACTCTACACGAAAACATGGATAAAGGGTTCGCGCGCTGATGGCGATACGATCTCCTTTCAGCTACCTCAAGCGATTTACTCTGAGGATGACATCTTCAATGGTGGTAAGAGTTACGGATACCTCTACCGTATACACCCTGTCTCTCAAGATGGCAAGGATACATTCCGCCCTAATGAAGGGGAGGATAATCAAGTGCTACGATATGTGTGGCGCAACGATTCACTCATCATGATAATCCCCGAGGGTGAGATGATAGGTATGTGCAAGGATAATGGAGCCTGGACAAGCTATGCCGAAGGATCTTATAAGTCTGTACGCAAAGCTAATAATACGATCGCACCATCTGCTGGAGCCAAAGTGTGGGATGGACTCATGCTTTATATGGATATGGAGGGTAAGTCGCAGCTATATCCTGTGAAGTATGCCTTCGATGGCAATGACGTGTATCTAGGAGATCTATCTGCAAATGTAAAGGGACTGTGGATCAAAGGTGTAAGAGAGGGTAGTACAGTAACCTTCCCGCCCACATCCTATGTAGGTATAGATACCAAGACTGCCTGCTATGTATACGCCTCCTCAGCGATCTTGGGCAAAGGTGTAGACGAGATGGGCACCGAGTTTGACAAGCCCTGCTTTAGCTCGGATCCTCTAGTCTTCACATACGATGAGGAAAAGAATTCCTTAAGTACTAAGGGTATGCTCATGATACATAAGAGTATAGACGATGATCGCAGTACCAATATCTTCGACTCTTATCGCTATGCTCTTATCAACCTGTGGAACAAGAGACCAGCAGCACCGATGCCTCCCAAACTTACTGCTTACCAACCATACGATCCGAGTCCATATGGTGGTCCTGGTGGCTTGCAATTTACTCTAAGCTATTATTCTGCAGACTTTAACTACCTCGAGCCATCTCACCTATACTATAATCTATATATAGATGGACAGCTCAAGACCTTTAAAGCTGAGGAATATAAAAATCTCGAGACAGATATGACAGATGTACCATACTCATTCTATGATCAGTACGAGTTCTATAGGTATGATGAGAATGATCGTACTATTTACTTCTACCAAGAGGCAAAAGAAAAGATTGGAATGGAGGCTCTCTACATAGACGGGGATATACGTATCGGCTCTGGCATAACGGAGTATTATATCAATGGCGAGAATCCCAATAGCATCAGTGAGCCTAGCACTATGTCAAGGACGACCACTCTCGTGGAGTACTATGACCTATCGGGACGCAGAGTAAGCACTCCAGACAAGGGTGTCTATATACGCAAGATTACCTACTCTGATGATACCCAAGAGGTCCAGAAGATCATCTTGTAACCCCCTTAAAGAATGAAGCCTAGGTAACGCATTACCTAGGCTTCGTCTAGATTAGACGAAAGATACCATATAGTATAACACTAATTGCTCTCTACTCAGATGAAATATACTTATACTTTGCTCGTAGCATTACTCCTTGCAATGCTCTACTCTTGCTCGGAGCCTATGTCTACTCCAAACCCCACAACGATAACTCTGACTCCTGAACTCCTAACTCTACAAGTAGGTGAAAGCCAAAAGCTGACTCTCAGCTGCACCCCAGAGCGAAAGGACTACGAAGTCTCCTATCAAAGCAGTAATTCAGCTGTATCAGTCGATGCTGATGGACGCGTAGTCGGTGTCTCCGTTGGTGAGGCTATCGTTACTGCTCAGGTGGGAGACAAGACAGCCTCTTCACGAGTTGTCGTACAGGCTGGGTCTACACCAGCACACACCTCCCTAAGCTTAAAGACAGACCAGTTGGAGCTATTCGTCGGACACTCTGCACAGATTGAATACACTGTAACTCCAGAGGATGCACTCGTCACTTTCTCTAGTGATGAAGCTTACATCGCTACTGTAAATGATAAGGGGCTAGTGACGGCCCGCTCTAAAGGTAATTGTCGCATAGCTGTGAAGAGTGCCGATACGACAGCTTATGTCTCTGTTTCTGTATTTGAAAAGGGTATTGCTAGGGAGCAGGAGATGCCTCTGATGAAGTTTCAAGTCGAGCAAGATGCCTCAGGTAAGGTGACAGATGCCGAGGTCTTGGCGTATGAAGCTGCGCTAGGACGTAAGATGAAATCTATACAGTATGACGATGAGCATACGCTGAGAGCCTTTGTCAATAAAGAGCTTAACGTGATAACCACTGCGGTCTATGCCATTGACGCCATTGATGGCGGTCGGTTGATATACGCTTATGGTAAGGAGTCGACGACTTATTGCCCTGTGACAAAAGAGATGTTAGGTCTCCTAGGCTTTACCGAGTTCACAACTCATAGGATCAATGGGTACCCTAATCCTGCACTACGATCTATCAATGACCAAGACCCGACACTCTCAGTACTCTTGCTAGACGAAGAGCATCCAGACCTCAATGCAACGATGTATATCGAGTTTGCACAAGATAATTACTCCAAGAGATTAGACCCTAAGCACCCGATAATTCCCGAGAGTCGAGACTTCCCCGCTGTTAGTGAGTTTAACTCTCATGATGAGGGACTCATCAAGGGCGCTGAGGAGAAGATAGGATATAGATACTGTGATGAATCACAGTCTAAAAATGGAAATCTAGATTTCGAGCATAAGCCTGACAAGATCGCTCAAACAAACTTCGAATGGGTCTACTACATCAACAATGCTCCTAGCGGGTATCCATACATCAATACTCAGCTCTTCTGCATCCGAAATCAGAAAGATATAGAGTCTGTTGCCATGAAGCAGTGGTTTAGCAATAATGGCTTCAACCAGAACTATACCATCACAGAGACTGGAGTAGCCCGTGCTTACAATGCTAGTGGTGACTTATGTCAAGCCTTCATAGAGATTTACGACAACAAGCCCTTTGCCAAGCTACAGATCATCTTACAAGAGGATGTATCTGCTGGTATGTCTGCTCCGATGAGACCTCTCTCAAAAAGAATTCCAGCTCGCCGATAATCATAACCCGAAAGAAATATAACTATGAAAAAGCAACTCCTTATCATCCTCTCTCTCTTGCTAACCCTTACAGCATGCGAGAAGCCAGTTGGAGTATCTCTGACTATATCTCTCTCACCCGAAGCTATACAGCTCAAGGTCGGAGAGGAGTATCAGTTGACAGCTATTTGTACTCCTGAAGGTCTTGAGTCTAGGATCGTCTTCAAGAGCCAAAACCCGCAAGTGGTATCAGTCTCCAGTCAGGGTGTCGTCACAGCTTTGTCTACGGGCGAGGCTATCATCACCGCACAGCTAGGCGATCAGGTGGCTACCTCAACAGTTACCGTCCGCAATGACTCAGAGACCGCACTAATTGTAGAGACGACAGAGCTAACACTTAAGAAGGGAGAGACGCGTCAAATCGTCTATAGTGTATCTCCTCAAGAGACCCCTGTGACCTTTACTAGTGATAACCCCTCAGTAGCTGAGGTAGATGAGCTGGGTGTGGTGTCTGGTATAGATGTAGGAAGCTGTCAGATCAGCATACAAGCTGCAGATACAGTCGTTCGGGTGCCAGTCTCCGTAGTCGCTGAGGATATTCCTCAAGAACTGCCTCTACTAAAGTTTGATCCAGTCAAAGAGAACTGGATCATTGTAGACAAAGAGATCCTAAGCTATGAAAAGAACCTAGGGCGTACTCCTCAGGATATAAATTGGGATCACGAGATACCTATGCCTGGCTTTGTAAATACTGGACTAAAGACTATCACAGCGGTCATCTACGGTATGACTTCAGAAGACCCTCTCGGAGATGTCATAGCAGCATATAGCAAGGAGACGCTCCAAGACTGCAGTAATACGCGAAAGATGTTAAGTCAGCTAGGCTTCAAGACTCTGAATAAGGAAGAGCTTACGTTTGGTGGCAAGACCTTCCCCGTACTCCGAGGCACTCACGAGAGCAATCCTCGGCTGACTGTCTTCCTAATGGATGATGCCTACCCAGAGCTACAAGCGACTATGTATATAGAGTTCGCCTTAGCGGCTCCAGAGGCTCCGATGGATGCTGAGCATGAGATCATACCTGATGCGGTAGACTTTCCATCCGTAGAGGACTTTCGCAAGAAAGATGTAACTAGTATAAAAGCTTTCGAGACCGCTCTGGGGCTACGCAATTATGCGCCAGAATATTCATCTGACACTTCGCTAGACTTCGAGACGCTTGAGGACAAAGTCTCCAAGACTAATATTCGGTGGGTCAACTATATCTGTGAGGCTCCCAATGGTGTTCCCTTCATCAATATGCAGCTACTATGTATATCGGGCGAAGAAGACTTGGAGTCTGAGGCATTTAAGTCCTATCTAAAGGCTAATGGATTTGGCCTAAACTACACCTATACAGATGGTGTCGTCAACGCCTATAATGCTCATGGAGACTTCTTAGGGGCCTCCATAAAGAGCTACGAGGATGGTACTTTTTGCCAAATACAGATCCGTCTTAAAGAAGACAAAAAGAAAGCTTCGCCTCGATTGCTATGGCTACAGAATCGGAGACATCATAATAAGAGAGTCAGGTAGTAGTATCCCTCAGCGGACGCCTATACCAGATCGTCGTGAGGATCGCTGTACGTACCAGTAGATAGCTGTCGAAAGCGATCCACAAGGCGGTCATACCGAGCGAATTATAGAGCAGATAGTAGAGCGCAAAGAAGACAATACTCGATCCTATCATAGACCACTTGAGACCTGCCGAGCGGGTCGTGCCGGCGTAGATACCATCCCAGAGGAAAGCACCGAAGCCTACCAGTGGGATCAGGGCTGCCCAGAGATGATACTGCCTAGCGTAGGCAATGATCTCGTCGTGACTGCTCAAGAGACGAAGCAAGCCATCGGGATAGAGCGCAAAGAGGAGCGCAGCAAGGAGTGATAGGACGATACCTATGCCAAAGAGACGACCTATCACTGCATTGAGTAGATCTATACGACCCGCTCCGAGGTAGCGCCCTGAGAGCGACTCACCAGCGTAGGCAAAGCCATCCATAAAGTAACTGAAGATACTGAAGAACTGCATCAGCAGCGCATTAGCTCCCACAGCGATCGCACCCTCACGCACACCAGCATAGGTGAAGAAGAGCGTAATACTGCTGAGTAGCAAGGAGCGAAGCATCAGATCGCGTCCGAGGAGGAGGTAGCGTCCGTAACCCGTCGTATCGGTGAAGTGACTGAACCGCAGATGACGCACGAGATAGCGATACCTGATGAGGAGGGTTATGAGCAGTAGGAGTGCCTGACTATACTGCGCTACGCAGGTGCCGATAGCGAGTCCCTCGACACCCATCTGATAGTGGACGACGAGCGTATAGGAGACGAGGAAGTTGACCACGAGTGCGCTCATGGAGGCAATCATTGGGATGCGGGTGTTTTGCATACCGATGAACCATCCATTCAGCGCATAGATCATCATGACAGCAGGGGCTGCCGAGAAGATGATCTGGATATATTGCTCAGCTTCTGCGCCTAGTCGCTCAGCAGCACCGCCTGTGACGACACCACTCAGGAGCGTGGCAAAAGGAGAGATGATCTGTACGACGATCGTGCAGAGGAGTGCCATCGTGATGCCACGAGCCAGTTGACGATTGATGTCAGAGCTGTCTTGCCGGCCATAAGCTTGAGCTACGAGTCCCGTCGTGCCTAGTCGTATGAAGCCAAAGAGCCAGTAGATCGTGTTGGTGATGGTAGCCGCCACGGTGACCGAGCCGATAGCTTCGGGGTGAGCCATATGTCCCGCCAGTCCTACATCGATGAGCGAGAGTAGCGGGACGGTAATATTAGAGATGATGTTGGGGATCGTGAGTCGCAAGATCTGATGATTGATCTGACGGCTCAGTTGTGGATCCTCTATCTTAGCGTGCATTCAGTCTATAGCTATCTGTAGTTCATCTTTCCACTGAGGGGGCGTGATGCCGTAGCAAGCAGTTATCCTATCGGTCGCCAGGACGCTGTAAGCGGGACGCTCGGCAGCCGTAGGGTACTCAGCCGTAGAGATCGCAGTCAGTTGCGACAAGTCGTACTCAGGGACGTGCGTGGCGATCGCCTCATAGGCGAAGTCGTACCACGAGCAGATACCTCTGTCGGCATAGTGGAGTAGGGGCGTGCGAAAGGTGCGCTCCGTATCGTAGCAAGCGATGATTTTACAAATAGCTCGTGCCAGCGAAGGTGCCGACGTGGGCGAACCGATCTGATCGTTAACGACACGCAGCGGCTTCCCCTCACGAGCTAGCCGTAGCATGGTGCGAACGAAGTTATGTCCCCACGGAGCCCAGAGCCACTGCGTGCGAATGACTAGATGCTGCTCAGCGGGATGCGTCGGGTGCATCAGAAGTGCTAGCTCTCCTTGACGCTTGGTGCGACCGTAGAGACTCTGTGGATTGGTACTATCCTCCTCGTGATAGGGGGTACCCTGCTTCCCGTCGAAGACATAGTCTGTGCTAATCTGCATGATCGGCAGACGGCTCTCCGCCAGCTGTGCTGGCAGTAGCGCATTGAGTGCTAAGAGGTCACGATAGTGTGCTGGATCTTCGGCAAGGTCTACCTGTGTGAAGGCAGCGCAGTTGACCACCATCGTCCAGTCGTAAGCGACAGCTTGCTCTTCCCAGAGCTTGATAGCTCGGGATATAGACTCCGTGTCGGTGTAGTCGAGCTGCTCATGCGTGTAGCTGACCAGTTCGTAGGGATTACCACCCTCTGCCAGCTCTCGTGTGATACTGCGCCCTAGCTGTCCCGAAGCACCGAGTAAGATAATACGCCCTCTGCTCATGACTGTGGCTTCTCTTGTGACTCCTCCTGGTGATGCTTGCGATGGTACTCCTGATCAAGTAGGGCAAAGAGCGCGCTAATCTGCTGATAAACACGCGTGTCAGTAGGGGAGTGCTCAGCTCCTCCCGCCGTGCTGCTCCCTATGAGTCCCTGCATAGTGGCATTGTATAGGATCGTGCAGAGGATCTCTATCTCGCCCATCTCCTTGGCGTGTGGATCCTTTGCTCTAAAGGCAACGATCGTCGGCAGGACTAGTATGTAGCACCCTTGGTAGACGATGTTGCGCTCATCTTGGCTCACCTTCTTGTGTATCGCCTCGCACTCAGCAAGCAGCTGCCTCGTGACGGGAGCGTGCTGACCGCTGAGGATCTGTGCGACCGACTCCTCGCTGAGTAGCTCTCTCATCAGCCCTTGTCGGAGCGGATCGGACTGCATCAGATGTTGCTGGAGTAGCTCCAGAGGTTGTTGCTGTCGCGTGAGGATACGTATACTCTCCTCAGCGATCCATAGATGTATGATCTGAGCTGTGTATTCAGGTACGTCAGGCAGTAGCCCGGGAGTATTAGCTTGGTTCGTCATAGTATTAGCGTGAAGCGTTGCGGTGAGCGATCAACTTGCGTACGGGATAGACAGCTGCTAGGTACCCAATGGCAAAGACCAGTAAGAGTACTACCAGTAGATCGGTCGGTCGTACAGCTACTGGGTAAGGCTGCGACTCCACAACGAGATCCATCGTAAGCCACCCAAAGCGCATCTGTAGCAAGCAGAGGATGATGCCGACAGCTATGCCACCGACAGCACCGATGAGTGTCACCATCAGTCCCTCCAGCTGGAAGGTGCGTCTGATCTCCCGTGGCGTCTCGCCGAGTGCGTGGAGGATCGCTATATCCTCCTGCTTTGATATGAGAAGCATCGAGATACTAGCCATCACATTGTAGGCAGCTAGTAAGAGGATAAAGGCAAAGATGAGCGACGTGATCCACTTTTCGATAGCCACGAGACGCATCAAGTGCGGCTGCTGCTCAGGGCGGTTACGGACGAGGTACTCCTCACCCAGCTTCTTTGCTATAGCTTTCTGGATAGCCCCCTCATCTGCTCCCTCATCTAGCTGTAGAGCCAGACCGTGCGCTTGGTTGTCATCAAGCATCAGCAGCGAGCGTAGCTCAGAGAGCGGGATGAAGATGGAGTTGTCGTAGACCACATTGTCTGTAAAAAGCACCGACACGGGCACTCCCTGCGATCGCCGTAGCGAAGTCATCGGCATGATCGGATTGATGTATCCCTTGCGCTTGGGGAGCGTGATGACGAGCGGATCTGTGTCGTGTGCTATCGTGTTGAGGTTGAGCGCTATCGAGGCACCTAGATTGTATTGCCCAGGATGTATTGCTATGTCGCCACTATATAGGTAGCGCTCCATATTAGCGATGCGCAGATAAGCGCTGTCGACACCGTATAGATGCGCCGCGGAGAAGCTCTCGCCCTCCGTACGACTCACCAGTCCCTCGCCCCATACGAGCGGAGCGATCGATCTGATCCCCTTTATCGAACGGATCTCTTGGGTCACCACGCTCTGGTCCAAGGGCGCTTCGTCCCCCTTCGTGATCAGTAGCTGAGGATCCAGCCCGACCACCTTGTCGAGGATCATCTGCTCATACCCATTGTATATGGATAGCACGCAGATCATCGTCATCGACACCACGGCGATGGCTAGCACGCTCACGCGGGTGACAATATTGATGGCACCGAGCTTCTTGTGAGCAAAGAGGTATCGCCAAGCGATAAAGAGAGGCAGACGCATCGTGTGGAGCTAGCGAGAGAAATGTGCGAGCGTGGGGAAGGTTATTCCTCTAGTAACTTGTCGATACGCTCCAGGTAGTCTAGCGAGTCATCTATACGATACTCCAGCTCGGGTATGATGCGTAGCTGCTGGCCCGTGCGCTGTCCTAGCTCATAGCGGTAGCTACCAGCATTGTCCTGTATGTACTTAAGTAATTCGTCAGCACGCTCCGAGGGGAAGATACTCAGGTAAATGTAAGCCTTGCTCAGGTCGGAGGTGACACGCACTAGGGTGACGCTCACCAGCACCCCCCGCAGCTGCTGCGTCAGTGGGCGAAAGATCTCACCCATCTCCTTCTGTATCAGTCGTGCTATCTTCTGTTGTCTTCTTGTATCCATAGTGTCATCAGTTGTTATGCACGACAAAGATAGCAATTAGTGAGGAGAGAGATTAGACTTTAGAAATTAGAGGTTAGAGATTAGAGGGGAGCTAGTATTCCTAGTGCCTCTAGCTAACTGCCAACGACGCTCTGCGTACGATCCGTGCGTCCCTATGGTGGGTTAGTCGTCACGGCTGACCTGAGGAGTATCTAATCATATAGACTGTGCAAAGGTAATGTCGCAGGCAATAGAGTCTCGCTATCTAGTGTACCCAATGTCTGTCTGGAGCTTGCAGACGTCTCAACAGACCACAAAGAGGAGCAAGACGAGCGTCCCTACATCGGGTTACACGTTGCGATGTCCATACCAAGGGCTGCACGTTTCGCTTTGATACACCTCATATATAGAGAGGGGACACCCAGCAGTGAGTGCCCCCTCTTATCGTCTATTGCGCTAGCGTTGTATTATTGCGCTAGCATCGTATTATCGTGCGTGCGTTGCTTATCTAGCTATGTAGATGCGCTCAGCGTGATCGCCTACGGTGACGATGTAGCCGCCAGCGGGGTAGTCGCCTAGAGAGAGCGTACAGCTACCCTCGGCACTGCATAGTCCACTGTAGAGGAGACCTCCAGCGAGATCGTACAGTCTGACCATCTGATGCGCAGAGGCTCCCGTGATCTGTAGCATAGTACCATCTACGATGAGACGTAGAGCGCCCGTCAGAGGCTCTGGCTCGATAGAGGTGTAGACGACACCCTTGCCCTCGTTGGCACCTCCGGCGTAGTCGTAGACCGTCCAGTTCTTAGGCGTTGTGATGTTGAAGAAGCGATCCTCAAAGCGGTTGCCCTCATGAGCATTCTGCGTATCGATCGCCATAAAGTTTGCCTGGTCTTCAGGATTGCGCTGAGGCAGTGCGTTGACGATCTGCTCCATAGCGTTAGCTCTGATCTGGTTATTGTAGATATGTAGCGTCGTGAGCTGTGACATACCCTTTAGATCTACAGAGGTGAGCTCATTGTCATAGAGGAAGAGAGCCGTCAGGTTAGGCATAGCGGTCCAGTGAATAGTCTGTAGCTTATTGTGAGCTAAGATGACCGACTCGAGGAGTGCCGACTGGGAGAGGTCTAGCTCGGTGAGCTCGTTCTCCTGTAGGTATAGCGTCGTCAAGTGAGGAGCACCCGTCACGTCGATCTGTGTGAGGTGACACTGAGCAGCTACGAGCGTAGCTATGTCGCCACGGATTGTGATCGTAGGCTGCTCGACGATCATATCCTTGCCCTCGATGCGTACCCCCTCGATCTTGGAGGTGTTGTGATCTACGTTGAGAGCTACGAAGAAGATCTTCTCACCCACCGGTATCGTCGTCGTCATCGTGATGAGACCCTCAGTCACGGGTGTATCGCCCTCCATAATGGTGCCAAAGTCACTCCACATAGCCGCCTTCTTGTACTTATCAGCAGAGCCAAGAGGTACAACCAGTGTAGCAAGCTTGAGATTGATCTCTCCAAAAGGACTCTCACCCGTGTAGTCTACGCTGACAGGCTCGGGCATCAGAGCGACCACCTTGCGTAGGTTAGCGCAGTGGTAGAAAGCGTAGTCGCCCAGCTCTTTCAGTTTGGCTGGTAGGATTACCTCCATAAGCGACTCATTGCGCTGGAAGGCACGTGCAGCGATAGCCGTCACCTGCTCTGGGATAATGGCTACCGAGCTAAATGCCTCAGGATATGCCACGAGCGTCTTCAGATCAGCCGTGTAGAGCGTATTACCCTGTACAGTGTAGTGTGCATTGCCCGTAGCTACCGAGTAGCTCTCGAGCGACTTACAGCGCATGAAGGCACCTGGTCCAAAGCTCTCTAGCGAAGCTGGCAGATGCACCTTCTGTAGCTTGCTCGACCCCTGGAAAGCACTCTCACCGATCTCCTTGAGACCCTCGGGGAGCGTTAGCGTCACAAGACCCACGGCACCAGCGGCGGCGTCCTTCTCGATCTTCGTCACACTAGCAGGGAGCGTGTAGCTCTCGCCACGTAGTGCAGCGTAGCAGACGAGACGCGTACCATCGGCTGAGAGGAGCACATCGTCCACCACCTGGTAGTACTCATTGGGCGAAGCCATGACAAATTTCGATAGCTCCGTGCAGTAGCCGAAAGCATCGCTCGCTACCGACTCAATGCTCTGCGGGAAGGTGAAGCTTCGTAGCGCAAAGTTGTTCCAGAAGGCACGACTGCCGATAGATCTGAGGCGCTCATTGGTGACCACCTCCGCTAGATCCTCACAGTTTTGGAAGGCTCCCTCTTCGATCGTCTCTAGAGCTTCTGGAAGGACGATACGCTCCACCTCTTTATTGAGGAAGGTAAACGCCTTGATCGTCCGTACGCGGTTCAGCACCTTGTCCTGAGACATATCTATATCCTTCTCCGAGCCACTCCATGCGACTAGTGTACGACCCTCATCCTCGAGCTTGTAGGAGGAGGGGTTGATCTGACTATTATCCTCTAGAGGTAGGTAATTCTTGAAGGCATTCCACGTAGTCGTCTGAGCTTCGTAGGTATCGACAGACTCAGCAGGGACATAGAGCGTCGCCTTGTACTTCTGTGTTTGATAGAAGGTCATACGTCCCTGTATCGGAGTAATCATATGATTGCGAAACTCTAGGAGCGAACTCATATAGCTAAAGCATCCCTCCCCGAGCTCCTTAATGGTAGACGGCATAGAGACCCGCTCAATGCGGGCACAGTGGCTGATGGCATCCTGGCCGATCACCTCGATACCCTCCTCAAAGGTCACCTCCGTGAGGTAGTCGCACTGGTAGAATGCCGAGTCAGCCACCATGCGGATCGTTCCAGGTATCGAGATAGAACCCGCTAGAGCCTTGCTCGTGTAGAATGCCTTGCGACCCATCTCCGTCACCTTCCTACCCAACTGGATAGACTGCAGCGTCACCGTGTAGGCAAAAGCGTAGTCCCCGATGCGGGTCACGCTCTCAGGTAGCGTAAAGCTCTCTCTCTCAGCTGCTGCGGGGTAGGCGATCAGTGTCGTACCAGTAGCATTGTAGAGGACACCGTCCACCACCTTGTAGTAGCTATTGGACCCCGCCAGTTGATAGCTCTTGATCCCCTGACAATTGACCACAAAAGCCTCACCGATAGACTTTACAGAGGCTGGCAAGCGCAGAGTCTGAAGCTGAGGACAGCGGTAAAAAGCTTCCGAAGCAATCTCCTCGAGACCCTCCGCAAAGACGATCTCCGTCAGACCGCCGCACTCGTAGATAGCGTTAAAGCCGATCTTGCGTAGCGATGCTGGGAAGACAATACGCTGTATGTCTCCCTTGTAAGCAAAAGCGTTAGGAGCGATCTCCGTCACCTGACGCAGCTTCGCATCAGAGGTGAAGTCAATCTCCTGCTCGTTACCTCGCCACTTGATGAGGCGGGTACCATCTAGCTGGTACGACTCGGCTGGGTAGTCAGCCCGTGCACTCATAGCGCATAGTAGCGTCAGTAGAGTGACTAGTAGTAGTTTTGGTTTCATAAAGGGGGAAATATTTGTTTTGTAGTGTATGCGAATTGCTTGTCTTATATAGAGTTATGCCTTCAAAAGTACTGAAACTTATCTAGACAAACAAGGAAAACCGCGCCGCTAACGTCTTCGCACATTCCAGTGTCAAGTGCAACACACTTACAAATGTAGGAAAAAAACTT
>UQDF01000055.1 GCA_900539765.1 uncultured Porphyromonas sp.
TTCATAGTTGTTGGGGTTGGCTTCCCAACTGTGTACTATTTCAGGAGAGGACAAAAGCAACTAGCGGTCGGCTCTTGGCGATTAGCTATTAGCTAGCACCACTAGACTCACTCTAACCTCTAATCTCTTTTTTAATATCTTTGCCTTGAGCTGACGTAACTCAGTAGATGCTACGGGGTTAGTACGAAGACTCTCCTGGACAAAACACAAATCCATAATACCTACAAACATGAAGAGGATTAGATCACTATTAGGATGCGTCCTAATCATTTGTCTGTCACTATCGCAAAGCACGCTTCTGACAGCTCAAGAAGACCTTGTCGCAGAGATGAATGGTACCTATGCGACGGGGACAGAGTTTAACCTATGGGTGTCATCTCGCTCTGGCTCCATACGAGTCGACTACGGCAGTGGCTCACCCACTGAGCTACAAGTCTCTACAGATCCCAGCATGCCGACGAAGATCAACAGCTACACCACAGAAGGCAAGTCGGTCAAAGTATACGGCCGCGACCTAACAGCTCTACGATGCTTCTGGAACAAGCTTACGTCTCTCACGCTACACGCACCAGAGCTAGAGGTACTCATCTGTCACACAAACAGCATACCCTCTCTAGACCTGACAGGTAGCCCTAAGCTACGCATACTAGATGCTACAGAGGCGGGACTGACGACCCTTCAGATGAGCGGTCTGACCCGCATCGATACGCTCGTATGTGACGGCAATGAGTTGACACAGCTAGACCTGAGCGGTATGACACAGCTCAGGCTCTTGGAGTGCCACAAGAATAAACTGTCGCAACTAGATCTCACCTCTTGTCCAGATCTTGTCAAGGTATCTGCTCACAAGAACCAACTCACGACACTCAATGTGTCTGGACTCACTAAGCTAGAGGAGGTCTCCTGCTGGAGGAATAAAATAGCTGAGCTAGATCTCTCCTCAGCAGCTGCACTCAGCGCTCTGGACTGTAGCGAAAACAGCCTCACCAAGCTCTTAGTCAATCCGTCGGCTCCTATTAAGAAGGTCGAGCTCTATGACAACCAGCTCGCAGAGGAGGCTTTCAACAGCTTTATCAAGAGTCTGCCTGATCTATCTGGACAAGAGTCTGGCACTCTCAAGGCGGTCAAAACAAGCAGTGACAGCCCCGAAGGAAATCAAGTGTCTGCACAAGCCCTACGAGAGGCTCAAAGCAAGAACTGGCGCATCTACAAGGGGTACGATGAGATACCCGTACCTATGCCCCGTGCGACCCTGACGACGAGTGGTGTATCTCAGTGGACGATCTCCGCACAGCTAGCCGATGAGTCGCAACAAGACAAGGCGTGGATCGACTGGAACAACGATGGCATCTGTCAAGACAATGAGCGAGGCCTCCCCGAGGGTAAGCATGCCGTAGAGGCTAACACCATCACGATATATGGCGATCTAGAGAGTCTCTTCTGCTACGAAAACGCCCTGACAGACATCGACGTATCCTCTCTTCAGAGCTTGAAGCGCCTGAACATTAGCGACAATAACTTGACTCAGATAGAACTCTCTCACAATCCACTCCTCGAGGAGCTGTGGATGCAAAACAATCAGTTCACAACGATCGATCTATCACACCAGCCTGCACTTGATAATCTCAACGCTTCGAACAATAAGCTCACAGAGATAACCTTCGCGCCTGAGTCAGCAACGAATCGTATCGATCTGTCTAATAACAAGCTAACGACTATAGACCTATCCAATACACCTCACCTAGCCTTGCTCAACTGCAATGACAACCAGCTGACCAAGTTCGATGGTACGCTTGTCGGGAACCTGAGCTTCCTATATCTAGCAAACAACCGATTTAAGGCTTTCGACCCCACTACCCTACCGGAGCTTATAGAGTTAAATCTAAACGGCAACCATCTCTCCTCCATCAATCTAGAGGGTCTCGAGTGGTTGACGAAGCTACTCCTAGCTGGTAATAATATATCCACTATCGATCTCAGAGGCTGTCCTGACCTAGCACAGCTCAACCTAGCAGAGAACCCTCTGACCAGCTTAGACTTGACCCCCTGCAGTAGCATCTTCTGGCTCAATCTATCTGCATGCGGGCTGAGTAGCGTAGATGTCTCTTCGCTATCTTACCTCTCTATGCTATATCTCCCCTACAATAAGCTGACCGAGCTAACCCTGCCTACTGAGTGCGAGGAGCTTGTAGCTCTAGATATAGAGGGCAATCAGATCAGAGGTGACAAGATGCAAGCGCTCATCGACCAGCTGCCTAACCTAGAGTATGGGGTAGGCGAGTTTTATGTAGTAGCCCAGGACAGTCTCTACGGCAATGCCATCTCTAGAGATCAAGTGGAGATGGTCATGCAAAAGTCTTGGAAAGTATTCCAAAGCACCAAGTCCGAGCCAAAGTATCTCGAGTTTGAGGGCTATACGATCTGTCCTGTACACCTCACCGTAGGAGAGCATGGTGCAGCCTCTATTGTGAACTATCAGCCTGCCAGTGAGGTCCCTATGGGAGTTCGGCTACAGCTCTCTGTAACGCCTGAAGCAGGCTACAAGATTCAGTCGATAGTTGTCAATGGGGAGCCTCTGAAGGGTATGGAATTTGAAGTACTCCAGGAGACGACCGTAGAGGTCCTCTTCGAAAAAGAGACTGCTCTACAAGCTCCAACTGATGCCTCTGTCGCACTCTATCCGAACCCCGCAACAGACTATATAACCGTCCGCACAGCTATCGGCAGCACTATCGAGCTCTTCGCTAGCGATGGCACACTGGTAGTCACTGCGCAGACCACCCTACCAGAGACGACTCTCTCCGTAGCACAGCTTCCAGCAGGACGTTACGTAGCACGGATCACCGAGCGTGACGGTAAGACGGTACTAATGCCAGTGATCATCCGATGAGCTTCATCGTCTACCAGACTACGAACTAACACACGCAGTCTCCATACATAGAGCGACCCCTGTAGGAGTGCTTGTATGCACTCCTACAGGGGTCATTACATTAGTCCTATGTTGCTACGCCGACTGTCTGATCGTCAAGCAGTCACAGAGCGCATGGTCTTGATCACAGCTCGACCTCGACTACGTAGTCGATGAGACCTGCGGGGCGACGGATGGTCAGCTGCAATGCGCCACTATCAGTACGCCTATAGGCTATCGGCTCACGTGTGATATAGTCCACCACTGCCGTCGGAGTCTGCGGCAGAGAAATCTGAATCTGCTCCACATCTTCAAAGATATGGAGGTAGAGCTTCGCCCCCTTTGTTGTGGAGACGCCCCAAGGTTGCTCCGCAATGAGTCCCGCCTGACTCCCGTAGATCGTCTCGCCATAGCGGTCCATCCAGTCACCGATCCCGTTAAGCCGCTCGATAGCCTGCTCGGGGAGCTCGCCATTGGGCTGTGGCCCTACATTGAGCAGTAGATTGCTTCCCTTAGCAGCGGCGCGGACTAGCAGCTCGACCAGTTCGGCAGTACTCTTGTAGTTTGTATCAGCGACCTTATAGCCCCACATGCTATTCATCGTTTGGCACATTTCGAGAGGCAAGTGGCTGATCTGCTGTCCCGAGAGACCCGCTTTGTTTTCGCCTGGCAGGTCACGCTCGAACATCTGAAAGTCTTCGCCCTCAAGCGGCGAGATATGATGATTATTGCCTATCAGACAGCAGGGCTGAAGCTCATGAATGTATGCGTATAGCTCCTCCATTCGCCAGTCAAACGGGACCGAGTCGCTGTCGTGATCCCAATAACCATCTAGCCAGATAGCCCCCACCTCGCCATAGCGGGTCAACAGCTCATGAAGCTGAGCCTTCATAAAGGCAAAGTAGGAGTCATAGTCAGACGCCATAACCCGCCCCGTGTGCAGCCCGGTCCTACCTAGAGGGTAGTCTGTACGGATCCAGTCGAGGATCGAGTAGTAGAGGTGTAGCTTGAGCCCCTCGGCCTTACAAGCCTCGGCAAGCTCGCTCAGCACGTCCCGTCCGAAGGGGGTAGCGTCGACGATATTGTAGTCACTCGTCTCCGTATGATACATCGAGAAGCCATCATGATGACGCGTCGTAAAGGTCACATAGCGTGCGCCTGAGCGCTTGATAGCCTGAGCCCACGCCGTAGCATCAAAGCGTATCGGATAGAAGCATGAAGCAGCCTTAGCATACTCATCTTTATAGAGCTTGCCAGAGTTGAGATACCACTCCCCCTGAGCATACATACTATACAGTCCCCAGTGAATGAAGATACCTAGTCGGCTCTCCTCAAATGCCTCTCGCGCCTGCAGATTGCATGGCGATGGTGTGTAGCTACGCTGAGCAAAGAGGGCTCCGCACCCTACCAGTAGCATAACTATCCATAGTAAGCGTCGTCTCATAGTTTGTTATTCGTTGCCTATATCGATTGATAGCGCAAACTTACGAAAATGATTCGTGACGCCCCTCACCTGCTAGCATCTCTAACTTCTAATCTCTAAGGTCTAACCTCTAAATTCGTACCTTTGCACGAGGCTGATACAGGTCAGCCGAGGCTACGGATCTACAATGAAGACTCACTTTGACATTATCGTAATTGGTGCAGGGCATGCTGGCTGTGAGGCGGCGTGCGCTACTGCGCGTATGGGTGCCTCGACGCTCCTCATCACGGGGGATATGAACAAAGTGGCGCAGCTGAGCTGCAACCCTGCTATGGGTGGCATAGCCAAGGGGCAGATAGTGAGAGAGATAGATGCGCTCGGCGGCTATACAGGACAAATATCTGATGCGGCTACGATACAGTGGCGCATGCTCAACCGAAGCAAGGGTCCTGCGATGTGGAGTCCACGAGCGCAGCTAGACCGAATGCGCTTTATGGAGCTATGGAGAGGTCAGCTAGATAGGACGGATCGCTTGGCGCTCTGGCAAGACTTCGTCGTAGACATAAAGTTTGCCGCAGAGGAGGGCAAGCATCTGGTAGTGACGCAGTTGGGTATGACCTTTACAGCTACGAAGGTGATCCTTACGGCTGGAACTTTCCTCGGGGGGCTGATGCACTTCGGTAGGACGATGATCCCAGGCGGACGCATCTCAGAGCCGGCTAGCCACGGCATCACGGAGTGTCTCGTAGCGGCGGGGCATCATGCAGATCGTATGAAGACGGGTACCCCGGCCCGCATCGATGGACGCTCCGTAGATTGGACGCTTGTAGAGGAGCAACCAGGCGACGAGGAGACTGGTCGCTTTAGCTTCCTCCCAATGCAACGAAGCCAGCTACGACAGCGCTCCTGCTACATTCTCTATACCAACGAAGCTTGCCACGACATACTCCGCGCTTCGCTCAGCGACTCACCGCTCTACAATGGGCAGATACAGAGCATCGGACCGCGCTACTGCCCCAGCATAGAGACGAAGATTGTCAACTTCGCAGACCGCACACGCCATCAGCTCTTCCTCGAGCCTGAGGGTGAGGAGACGAACGAATACTACCTCAACGGCTTTAGTTCGTCGCTCCCTATCGATACGCAGATCAGAGCTTTACAGACGATCCCCGCACTGCGAGACGTACAGCTCTACCGTCCGGGCTATGCGATCGAGTACGACTTCTTTGACCCTCGCGACCTGCACCACACACTGGAGAGTAAGTTAGTCCCAGGCCTTTACCTAGCTGGTCAGGTCAACGGCACCACCGGCTACGAAGAGGCGGCGGGACAAGGCCTCCTCGCAGGCATCAATGCTGCCCTAGCCCTACAAAAAAAGGCTCCGCTCGTCCTAAGACGAGACGAAGCCTACATAGGCGTCCTCATTGACGATCTCGTAACCAAAGGGGTTGACGAGCCATACCGTATGTTTACCTCACGAGCTGAGTACCGTATACTCCTACGTCAAGATAATGCCGACCTGCGACTGACGCCCTATGCGGAGCTGCTGGGGCTAGCGACCGTAGAGCGACTGAACCGCCTCGAGCAGATCAAAGAGGGCATAGCAGCGCTAGACAATCTCTGTGCTAACTACTCAATCAAGCCAGAGGAGGTCAACGGCTACCTGACCAGTCTAGGTGAGAAGCCTCTAGACTTCGGCACTAAGCTCACTACCCTACTTCTTCGTCCGCACGTTTCGCTCAGCGGTTTGATCGCCCAGCTAGACAACTTCGCCACACAGGTGGCAGGCTTGATAGGTGATGACGAGGAGATCCTCACACGCACCGAGACCGCCATCAAGTATCGAGGCTACATCGAGCGGGAGGAACAAGCTGCGCAGAAACTTCACCGCCTCGAGTCGCTAACGCTAGGCGACAAGCTCGACTATCAGCAGATCACTGCACTCCCCATAGAGGCTCGCGAGAAACTCTCTCGTATCCGCCCCGCCACCATCGCTCAGGCCGCCCGCATCCCAGGCATCTCCCCAAGCGACATCAACATACTCCTAGTTCTACTGGGACGATAGCTCACCGTTTCACGTGAAACAACCGAAATGAACCGAGACGAAATCAAAGCTATCCTCCCAACCATCCCGCAAGACCCAGGATGCTATCAGTACCGTAATAAGAACGGGACGATCATCTATGTGGGCAAGGCGAAGAATCTGCGCAATCGCATCTCCTCTTACTTCAATAATTCGCCAAAAGATCCGAAGACAACGAGACTGGTCAACGAAATTCGCCAGCTAGAGTACTTCGTGGTCAACACCGAGGCGGAAGCTTTGGTCTTAGAAAACAACCTGATCAAGACCCACCTGCCGAAGTACAACATATTACTCAAGGACGACAAGTCTTACCCACGCATTGTCATCACGAGCGAGCCGTTTCCACGCATCTTCGCCACAAGAAAGGAGGAGGGCAAAGGAGACTACTACGGTCCCTACCCTAACGTAGCAATGGCGCACACGGTAATCGATCTAATTCATCGAGTCCTTCAGCTGCGTTCGTGCCGTTACGCTTTGACCCCAGAGGTGGTGCGGGAGCGACGAGTGGATCTTTGTTTGCAATATCATATTAAGAAGTGCGGCGGTCCCTGCCAAGGGTTGGTCTCGGCGGAGGAATATGCCCATGCTGTGCAACTAGCCCGACGTATCCTCAAGGGAGAGATAAACATCCTCATAGAGGAGGAGGTGGAGGAGATGAATCGTATGAGCGAGCGTCTGGAG
This sequence comes from uncultured Porphyromonas sp., assembly GCA_900539765.1. GTDB lineage: Bacteria > Bacteroidota > Bacteroidia > Bacteroidales > Porphyromonadaceae > Porphyromonas. The sequence continues at coordinate 7,096 of UQDF01000055.1, forward strand.
TTCGAGCGAGCCGAGCAGCACCGTCAGAACATTGAGACACTGCGTCGCTACTCAGGCAAGCATGTTGTCGCACCAAACATTCGCGAGGCAGATGTCTTTGCCTACGATGAGGACGACGTCAATGGTTTCGTCTGTATGATGCAGGTACGCCACGGGGCGGTCGTCCTGGCGCACAACTTAACTTTCAAGAAGACGGTCGACTCCTCAAGAAGCGATCTGCTCTCTTACCTGATAGAGGAACTAAGACAGCGGTTCGGCAGCACAGCTCGTGAGGTGATCCTGGCGGAGCCTGGCGAATGGGAGAGCGACAGCTATCGGATCACGGTGCCACAGCGTGGCGAAAAGAAACGACTCCTCGAACTGGCTCAGCTCAACGTCTCACGCTACCGCTGGGACTGCTACAAGCGTCAGGAGAAGCTCAACCCCGAGCAACGTGCCACACGTCTCCTCACTACGATGAAGAAGGATCTCGGCATCGATCGCCTACCCCGCCACATGGAGTGCTTTGACAACTCAAACATACAAGGCACCAATCCCGTGGCTGCATGCGTGGTCTTTAAGAATGGTAAGCCGGCGAAGAAGGAGTACCGAAAGTTTCATGTGAAAACAGTCGTCGGGGCTGATGACTATCGGACGATGCGTGAGATCATCTACCGGCGCTATCGCCGTGTGCTGGACGAGGGGCTGTCACTCCCCGACCTGATCATCATAGATGGTGGCAAAGGACAGCTGCACGCCGCCTGCGAGACACTCAAAGAGCTAGGCATCTACGACAAAGTGTGCGTCTTCGGTCTTGCGGAGCGCTTCGAAGAGCTCTATCGTCCAGGCGAGTCGGAGCCTTTGGTCTTGGATCGTCGGTCGGAAACGCTCAAGGTGATCTGTCATATACGTGACGAGGCGCACCGCTTTGGTATCACCTTTCACAGAGATAGTCGCTCGAAGCAGCAGACGAAGAGCATCCTCGACGAGATCCCTGGCATTGGAGTACGCAGCAAGGAGACTTTGCTGCAAGCCTTCAAGACGCCCCAGCGAGTTGTCAAGGCTAGCCGTGCCGAACTGATCGCAACCCTCGGCACGAGCAAGGGAAACAAGCTCTACAATCACCTACACCCCGATGAAGCTACGCTACATTCCGACGAAACTACAGAAACAACCTAGAGAAGAAACAGTATGAAAGCACTTTTACAGCGAGTCACCCACGCCTCTGTGTCAATCGACAGCAACTGCGTCGGGAGCATTCGGCAAGGCATCGTCCTCCTCCTCGGCATCGGCTACGAAGATGGTCCCGAGCAGATCGAGAAGCTCTGCCAGAAGGTGTGCAAGCTACGCATCTTCGACGATGAGGAGGGCGTGATGAACCGTTCGCTACTAGACATTGGTGGTGAAGCTCTTGTCGTAAGCCAGTTTACACTCATGGCAAACTGTCGCAAAGGCAACCGTCCGAGCTATATCGAGGCTGCTAAAGGTGAAGTTTCGGAGCCACTCTACGAGCAGTTTGTCGCTAAGATGCGTCTCATTATGGGCTCAGATTCAATTAAAACCGGTAAATTTGGAGCCGATATGCAGGTAGAGATACATAATGACGGCCCTGTGACCATAATCCTAGACACCGACACGCTCTAATGGACGTTACATACAAAGCAAAAGAGACAACGCTAGACGAGCTTCAGCAGTTGGTCGACGAATGGATACACACCTACGGCGTACGCTATTTCGACCCGCTGACCAATATGGCGATCCTGACGGAGGAGACGGGTGAGGTGGCACGTGTTATGGCACGGCTCTATGGTGAGCAGAGTGCCAAAGCGTCCGATCATCTCGACCTTGCAGACGAGCTGGCAGACCTGCTCTGGGTACTCACCTGCATTGCCAACCAGTGCGGAGTCAACCTACAGGAGGCACTTGAGAAGAACCTCCAGAAGAAGACAAAACGCGACGCAACCCGACACCTAAACAACGACAAGCTACGCTCTAAGCAAGCAGATACAACAGAATAATAAACCATCAAACAATAGAAACTGATGCATCAGATAGATAAATACCATAAAGCGATCTCGCTCTACGAACCGATCGAGGGAGATGTTACCACCAAGGTACAAGAGATCATCGACAAGCACTATAAGGAGTGCTACAAACCAGAGGTCCTCAAGCTACTCTACAGCTGTATCGACCTAACCACGCTGATGGGTGGTGATACCGACGAGAGCGTCACCAAGATGGTCGCTGGCGTCAACGACTTCGAGACCAACCACCCCGACATACCCAACGTAGCCGCCATCTGCGTCTATCCCGCTCTGGTGCCTACGGTCAAGGCTACGCTCACCTGTCCCGATGTACGCATCGCTTCGGTAGCAGCAGGCTTTCCTGCCAGTCAGACCTTCCCGGAGATCAAAGTCGCTGAGGTCTCTATGGCTGTCGCCGAGGGAGCCAACGAAGTAGACGTTGTCCTCAACCTAAACCGCTTCCTATCAGAGGACTACGACGGCGTATGCACCGAGATCGAGGAGCTCAAGGACGCAGCACGTGGAGCGCACCTCAAGGTGATCATCGAGTCTGGTCTGCTCGCTGACCCACGTCAGATACAGATCGCCTCGATCCTGTCGCTCTACTCAGGCGCTGACTTCATCAAGACCTCCACAGGCAAGGAGTATCCAGGAGCTTCACTCGAGGCCGCTTACGTTATGTGCCAGACGCTGCGCAAGTATTACGAGCTACACGGCGAGCGTCGAGGCTTCAAGGCCAGCGGTGGTGTCCGCACACCAGAGGATGTGGTCAAGTATTACTGCATCGTCAAGGAGCTCCTTGGCGAGGAGTGGCTCACCCCAGAGCTCTTCCGTCTAGGAGCTAGCAGTCTTGGCAAGAACCTCCTCAAGGCGATCGAGGGATAAGAGACAACTTAGGAGGCTATGCCCCGCCACACGGATCAAAGTGGAGAGGGGCATAGCTTTTTGTCAAATTTCCTCACCGCAAAGCCCAAGAGAGCGCGAAAAGAGCCAAACAGCCCGAAACGAGCCAAAAAGAGAAACTACATAAGATGCCTCCAATATCGACCGAACAGCTTAACTATCAAGGCGTTTACCCCTCACAAGAGGCCATTAAAGCGCAAATTCCTGACGATTTTCTGACCGACTCGGGACTTTGTACGGGATTTGAGCAAGCATTGCGCCGTTTGTTGGGGGTCGAGCGCACGATCCATCTGACCTCTTCGCCACAAGTAGCACTTACCGCAGCACTGCGTATGTTGCAGCTGCGAGAGGGCGAGTCTGTCTTCGTACCAGCTTACTGGCGTAAGGAGTATATCCATAGTCTGCTGGCGATGCGGTTGCGTCCGATCTTTGTCGAGGTCACCTCCTTCAATATGGCGATGGACCCGCTCCTCCTCAGCAAGCATCTCGAGCGTATGGTCAATGCTGGCACTCCCCTACCCCGTGCCATCATCGTGGCGCACGCTCACGGCATCCCCGCCAATATGGAGCTCCTCTGCTCCGTGGCGCAACGGTACAATATGACCATCATCGAGGACTGCTCGCAGGCACTCGGGAGTTCTATCGACGAGCGAGCATGTGGTACCTGGGGGCAACTCTCCTTCTTCTCCTTCTCCACAGGCGAGATCATACAGGCTGGCACAGCTGGCGCACTCAGTTGGTCCGAAAATCGCAGCCTCTCGCTCGACGCACCTTATCACAGTTGGAGTGCTCAGGAGAAGCTCTCCATCGAAGCCTGGCTGCGTCCCTATCCGCTAGCGCCTCTGCAGGCAGCTGTCTTACTTCCTCAGCTAGCGCAACTCAAAGAGGTCGTAGAGAAAAAGCGTCTTATGGCTAAGCTCTACCGCAAGTACCTCACGCAAGCTTTCGGTCTCCGCTATCTCAGTTGGCCAGAAGACGCACCGCACAGCTATCGTCCTAATTATAGTAGTCAGCCGATACATATCGAGCCCACGATGCTTCACTTCTCTCGTCACGAGCTCGGGCGAGCCCTGCAGGAGGAGCAGTTCGTTCCGCTCCTACCGCCACTAGAGAGTCTCAGCGAGCTCCCCGCACTCCACGCCTACAGCAGTGTGGTCAGCGGTGTAGCGCAGAGTATGGCTCCCGATCTGCTCTACCTGCCCAACGATAGTATGCTGACAGGCGCCCGCACCTTAGCGGTTGTCGAGGTCATCCGTCAGCTCGTTTACAAGTACAATAGCTAATCATCTTACGATGTCCACCCCTTTAGAAAAAGAAATACGTAGTCGTCGCACCTTTGCCGTCATAGCGCACCCAGATGCGGGTAAAACAACCCTCACCGAGAAGCTCCTCCTCTACGGAGGCGCCATCCACGTAGCTGGAGCCGTCAAGAGCAACAAGATCAAGAAGAGCGCCACCAGTGACTTTATGGAGATAGAGCGTCAGCGTGGTATCTCCGTAGCAACCAGCGTCATGGGCTTCAACTATAAGGACTACAAGATCAACATCCTCGACACGCCAGGTCACCAAGACTTCGCCGAAGACACCTACCGCACACTCACCGCCGTGGATAGCGTCATCATCGTCATAGACCACGCCAAGGGTGTCGAGCAGCAGACGCGTCGCCTTATGGAGGTGTGCCGTATGCGCCATACGCCCGTCATCGTCTTCATCAACAAGCTCGACCGCGAGGGACTAGACCCCTTCGACCTGCTCGACGAGGTAGAGCGAGAGCTAGGCGTCGTGACCACACCGATGGTTTGGCCCATAGGCATGGGCGACCGCTTCAAGGGCGTGTACAACATCTTCGACCACGAGCTCAACCTCTTTACTCCCAATAAGCAGCATGTCGTCGAGGATCTCCACCATATCGAGAGCCTCGACTCGCCCGACCTCGTCCAGCATATCGGAGCCGCGGCTGCTGAGCGACTCGCTGAGGAGGTCGAGATGGTCGAGGGCGTCTACCCTACATTCGACCACGACGCTTATCTCGCAGGCGAGCAGGCACCCGTCTTCTTCGGCTCAGCACTCAATACCTTTGGCGTACGCGAGCTGCTAGACACCTTCGTACGTATCGCACCCTCGCCACAGCCCGTACAGGCCGAGGAGAGAGAGGTAAGTCCTTACGAAGAGAGTTTCACCGGCTTCGTCTTCAAGATCCATGCCAATATGGATCCCAACCACCGCAGCTGTATCGCCTTCGTCAAGGTCTGCTCAGGACGCTTCGAGCGCAACGTCTACTACCACCACACACGGCTCGACAAGCAGGTGCGCTTCTCCTCCCCTACCGCTTTTATGGCCAATAAGAAAGAGGTCATCGACGATGCCTATGCGGGCGACATCGTAGGACTCCCCGACACTGGTCTATTTCGTATCGGCGACACCATCACGTCAGGCGAAATGCTCCACTTCAAGGGGCTGCCCAGCTTTAGTCCTGAGCTCTTTAAGTATATCGAGAATGCTGATCCGATGAAGCAGAAGCAGCTCATCAAGGGTACCGACCAACTGATGGGCGAAGGTGTGGCACAGCTCTTTGTCAATCAGTTCAACGGCAGACGCATCATCGGTACTGTCGGTCAGTTGCAGTTTGAGGTGATTCAGTATCGCCTGCTTCATGAATATGGCGCCGAGTGTCGCTGGGAGCCGCTGCATCTCTACAAAGCGTGCTGGATCGAGAGCGACGATGCCGAGGAGCTGGCCAACTTCAAGCGCCGCAAAGCTCAGTATATGGCACTAGACCACGCTGGCCGCGACGTCTACCTCGCAGAGAGTAGCTACATCTTGCAGATGGCTCAGCAAGACTTCCCGCACATCCGCTTCCACTTCACCAGCGAGTTCTAACGCATCTCTGCTCGCAACCTGCTACCCAATCAGGATCAAAAAAGGTCTCGTTCATAGACCAGGCAAAGGTACTATCGCAGGCTACAGACTTATGTTGAGTTCGGCACTCTGGTGCACCCAACATTCGTCTGTAGCCTGCAAACGTCTCAACAAGTTCTATATTTCGCAAATCTCACGAGTGACCTTTTGTAAGAACGGCGCACATTCCAGTGTCAAGTGCAACACACTTACAAATGTAGGAAAAAAACTTCA
>UQDF01000056.1 GCA_900539765.1 uncultured Porphyromonas sp.
CGCTTTGACACAACGGACGCCCTCCGACTAGATACTAGCCGTGCGTCCCTACATTATCGTTACTCGTCTCGCTTTGACAGGGACGGGTACCCTCTCGCTAAACACGATCCGTGCAACCCTACTGTAAGGCCATTTATAATGTAACCACGATGTTGGGGTTGTCTAGAGAGACTCTGTTATAACCCTCTATATAGAATTCATCGACGAGGTAGAGACGCTCGCTGGCTCGTGTCATCGCTGTGTAGAGCCACTGGTAGGCGGCAGCTTTGGCTTCGAGGGTGAAGTTGCGCGGTATAGAGACATACACGTGAGGCCACTCCCCACCCTGCGCCTTATGACAGGTCAAAGCGTATCCATAGACGGCTCGGAGCGCATTGAGATAGGGGTCTCTAAACATCTGCTCCTCATACTCCTTGCTTCGCTGCTTGATGTCCCGCTCCCGCATCCTGATGTGAAAGTCGATGAAGAGCCTTTTCTGTGCACTTTGGTCTAGATTGCTATAGCCTGAATAGAGTATATCCTCGATGAGTAGTAGCGAGAAGAGCTGGCGTGAGGCTATCTCCATGACTTCTACTCGGAGGAAGGTGAGTCCAGCTCGCCGCTCTCTCTGACCCAAGGCGACTACTCGCACGAGATCTCCGTTGCGCAGATTGGAGGGTAAGTTGTTTTGTGTGACGAGGAGTAGCTCACCCTCCATCAGCGTTGTATCGGTAAAGCCTAGTGCTGGGCGAATCGTCTTGGCGTGCTGATTGCAGAGTCTATTGGTCGTGCAGAGGAGTGTCGCAGCTGTGTAGCCTACCCTGCGCACGTCTGCTATGTAGCTATCCAAAAGAGTCTTACTACTATCGACGAGCTCTATGTCCTTATAGTTGCGTAGCGGTAGCTTACCCCACCTTACAGCTGGGGGATCCTCATAGAGCTTACGGACTCTATCAGCGGCTAGTATGATATCATTGTCCTTCGCCTGACGCACTATCTCTGTCAGTCTCACCTCCTCAGCTTCTATGCCAAAGTTGTCATAGAGGTAGCTCTGCGAGAGCGCAGGCGAGTCGCTCTGACCTACAGGGGGAAGCTGACACTGATCGCCTACGAAGATAAACTTGCCCTGCGGATTGATATCAAGGAGATCTTTAAGTAGCCTACCTGATCCAAAGATCGCTTGTCTAGGGTTCGGCTCCTTGAGGTCAGACACCATAGAGGCTTCGTCTACGATATAGAGCATGGAGGGTTCCTCCGTCTTAGCGTCTTGCTTGCCAAACTGCAGTAGCAGCTGTCCCGTATTGTCTACATTGTCATTGGCCTCAATCTCTTTAAGCATCTTATTGATGTCTTTATTGAATCCAATAAACTTGTAGATGTAGTGGTGTATGGTCTGAGCAAATCTCGTCACATCAACCGTATTTGCAGTCTCTGGGTCTGGTGCCGATGTCGCTTTGCGATTAGCTCCCACCTTGTCACTCAGCACCTTGGCAGCTCGTCCCGTGGAGGCGAGCATCACAAAGCGTCTCTCACTTGCGAAAAGCCAGTCGACGAGCTCTCGCATGAGCGTGGTCTTGCCGGTACCAGCAAAGCCCGAGAGTATGAGTACTCTGCTAGCCTCTTGCTCTACGAAGCTCTGGATCTGAGCCAAGGCTTTGCTCTGATCAGCAGTCAGGACTAAGTTGGTCTCGCTCATAGTCATGATAATGGTCTGTGTGCATCAGGGTCTACCTATCTGTAAGGTCTTGCTTGTAGAGAGTTGCCACACGGATCTGCTTTAGTACTCTCGAAATGCCTGAAACTCAAAGATAGACTCTTTCTTGCCACCTTCTAGTTCGCTCGTCTTGCGCTGCGTAGTCGATGCGACACAGCGGACGCCTCGTGCGTGTAGCAGGGTGACAAGGCGAAAGCAGAAGGTCATCTCACCCATAAGGTGGACAGTCATCAAGTCACGACCTAGGTAGCTACTCGTGATCCTATCTGCATACTCCTCAGCGAGCCTGTGAATCTCCTCAGTAGTAGCTCCTGGATCTATCTCGGGGAAGGGCATATCCACCACCTCGCCGTACGCTCTTGCGGCATCAAGCTGAGCCTTGCTCCACTTGTCTGACGAGTGATTGGAGAGATTCAGGAAGAGTGGCGTAGAGGATTCACAATGCGGAGTCGTGGCATCACCATTCTCTTCAATCCACAAGCTTACTTGATCAAGTAAATCTTTTATTTCAGCAGGGATCTTTTGTCCCCCAGTTGCATCTCCTCGAAATCCTGCATGATTGAAGTCATTTCGTAATCTGCCAATCTTTCCATAGAGTCCAGATAACTCTTTTACTATAGGAAGTTTCAGACATTTCCTGACGAAAGACTTCCCTTGTTCAATATTGTCGGAATCGAGTCCCAAATTCCACTTTTCCTCAGCTTGATCTTCTTGTGTGGCGATATAAAAAGCTTTTCCTGCCATCTCTAAGTAGAACTTAACATCGATGAATTCCTTATTGAAGCTATACCCTGCCTGATATGCAGTATACCCCTTTAGAGTCTCCTGTAGGATTGTAATACTCTGCTGGTAGAGTTGCTTATCATAACACCACTGAGCAGCAACAAAGCCATTCTTAAAGTTAGGTGTTCCTTCAAAAGGTTCAAACGAACTTCTGACTCTATCTATCAATGGCACCATTGGTTTGATTAAGCTAGCATCCAGCTTTTTGATTGCTTTGGATAAGTTTTGAAATATGCTACCATCGACAATCCTCTTTCCCCGTATAGTGGTTAGGGTTAGAGAAACAGTATCAAGTTTCTCTCTAAACTGATTAAGAGAAATTGCAGCTTCATTGCTTCCTTCTTTTTTTTGTAGTATTGGAGTTATCCTTTCACCCGCTAGTTCTGATAGAATAGAGGTACGTCCATTGCGTAGGAAGTCTGAGGCTGCTAAGGTCCAGTTCTGCACCTCAACGAGTGGCATCAAGTCGACAAGGGGATTGACGGTCTCATTTGGCTCATAGTTTCCGTATGAGATGTGGACGACCTTCGTCTGCTTTAAGAACTTCGCATAGTTGCACAGTACGAGCAGTAGCATAGGGAGGTAGCGGAAGCTGTGGGTGATGTCTATGTATAGTTCATCGCCCTCCTGGAGCTTGTCGTAGATAGTTTGAAAGACGCTCCATAGTCCCTGCTCGTCGCCATCTTCAGTGATGTTAACGGTCTCAATAGGGCAAGGGAGCTCCATCTCCTCTAGTATGGGTTCCAATCCTCGGTAGCCTTTTTCCTCTTTTTTCCAATTGAGTGTCTTTTCCTGCCAATTGGAAGTCCTCGCAGTAGGTGTGAGAAAAATGTAAGCGATATCTTGTGCCGTCCACGTTTCCTTTACATTGAGAAACTCCAGCGTCGCCTCCTGTATAAAGTGTGTCTCAGAGGAGATAAAGTCTCCCTGTGTATATTGGCACGAGCCATAATTACTCGTTCCTAGTATGGAGATAAATACTTTGCGGTGTGGCATTGGTCTTACAGTTTTAGGGGTTGTGTTAGTTTAGGGCCGTCGATAATGTCTCGTATGCCTAAGATGCGCATACGCTTACTCATGTTTTCTTGTGTAGCCTTTGCGAAGCGCCACATTTGGTGTAGCGTAAAGATGTAGGAGTTGACTCGCAGCCCGAAGTCCTTGCTGATGGCTGCGAGCTTGTAGAGGTACTCGTCGACCACAGACTTGGGCACCTTGCCGTAGCCTGTCATGGAGACCTTGCACTCGATGACGTAGAGGGCGTTGTCCTTGACGAAGACCACGTCTAGCTCATTATCATTGGACGTAGAGGAGAGACGGCAGATCTTGACCGACTTAGCTATATCCTCGTCTCTCAGCTTGAAGTCTCGCTTGATGCGTAGATAGACATACTCCTCAAACCACTCTCCTCCGAGGTAGCGACGTAGCTCTGGTAGTGAGGCTTTCTGAGCGTATCTAAGCTCCTCGGTGAGGTAGAAGTTGCTCATCTTCTGTTCGTTGAAGAGCTTGAATGGTTTCTGTGCTCCACAGATTAAGCCATTGTCATAGTCATACGCTAAGCCGTAGAGTGTGAAGTACTCATTGAGACTGACCCTATAGTCCAGCGAATGGGTTTGATCTGTGGAGAAGTCGTAGTAGCTGTTTTTGCCTATTGGGACATAGACGAAGCTGGCGTTGAACTGACAGAAGTACTCATGCACAGCGAGCGACATAGTCTTGGTGCCACCCGTTATATTGACGACATACTCCACGCTATCAGAGAGTCGCTCCGCATGCAGGGCGTCTAGGATCTCCTTATAGTTGTCGTTGGCGACGACAATGCGCCGCGCACTCCCCTCCTTACGACCTAAAGCTACCTCGAGGTGCATCGCCTTCTCTTGCATCTCCATCTGTGGGGTACTCACGAAGAGCAGATCGCTATACTGCCCCTCCATCTCCTTGATGAAAAGGAAGTTGGGCAGGAGATGATCGCTCAGGATCGATACGATGGTCTTGCTCATAGCTACTTAATACTTAGAAGCCCAAAGATTTCATCTGCCAAGGGTTGTCCCAGCACCTTCGCCACAGTACGCTTAGCACTACCATTCTTCCAACTCTTTTTACCCTTGGCGTTAGCCGTGTCGTAGGACTCTTGGAAGACTTGAGCGATGAGCTTAACTTCCTCCTCGTTGAGAGCCTTGCGGTCCTCTTGCTCCTGTACAGCCTCCAACCACCGATTGATGCTGTTTAGATTGGCATTTAGAGATTTCGTAGCACTTAGCTTACCCTCCAAGCCAGCTTCATAGCGGGCTGCGCTCTTCTCAGCTCGAGCTTTCTCTTCCGCTCGTTGACGTTGCAGATCTTCAAGTGCACTCTTCTTAGCCTCAAACGTCTCTCTGAAGTCTTCGTAGAGAGCATATATGTCGCCATCCATGCGGTGTGCCATCTTTTCGTTCAAACGAGTCAATACCTCCTCTGCTTGCCGTATGGCCTCCTCTAGGGATAAGTTGTCAAGCTCCTCTAGGCGTTGATTGTACTCGGTCTTTAGTGCCTCTAGCTGTTGAGCTTTGATCTGCTCTTCAATACCCTCCGATAGAGAGTCAGGACCTGAGGCGTGTTCTGAGGATAGCTCACTAAAGCGGGGTAAGTAGTACTTATCGCCTCTTCCATTTTGTCCACCTTTGGCATCCTGGAACTCATTAACTCTAGGATCCGTAGACAAGCGCATATACTTGTACTCTTCTGCCTCGTTAGATACCGCACTACCCGCAAGCGCAAAGAGTTCTTGAATCTGAGGCAACTGATGCCAAGATGTGCCGAGATTATCACTCAGCTCATGCTCGAAGTGACCCATATAGTAGTTCGGCTCTTCAAGCCCCTCACCCTCCAGTGTCACTGAGTAGCGACAGCGTCCATAGCCGTAAGGCTTGGCTTGACCTAACTGGTGGTAATAGCAATCTGAATTACTATGAAATGTAAGAGCCGAGAGCAGTGCACCCAGCTCGATAGGACGCAGGTTGTGAAAGACGATATCACCCGTAAAGGTCGCACCACTGCGAACAGGGGTGAGCGTTGAGTCAAGATTCTCATTGCCTAGGCTCTTCTGCCACACACCATCCCTGACGTGATAACGCTTCCAGCCTGCAAGACGGCCATTGTTGTACGTTTGATATTGACCCGTGCGAGCATTACTCCCCTTCTGCTCGATATATATTGGATAGTAAGAGGCCTTCGGAGTCCCCAAGACTAGCGTGACCTCCTCGCTGGGCTCAGCGTTTGTAGAGAAGGCATTGGAAAACTGTACACGCCCTCTCAAGCTGTCCGTCCTACTGGTGTAGCCGAAGATGCACTCGGCAAGATCGTGCATTGCCTCCTCCTTATGGGCTTGAGGAAGTAAGTCATAAGGCGTCTTGTCATAGGGCAACTTATAGAGCAGTGCCAATCCGAAGTCTTTGATCTGGTTGTCCTCTGTACGAAAGAATACAGGTACGCCTTTGTCTGTGTCTGTGAGGTGAGACTTCCAGTAGTTCCAGTCGTCAGAGTCCTTGTAGATGAATTCGTAATGCTCAAACTCCTCCTCTGACAGGCTATAGCACCTCATCCCCTGTGACGAGAAGACAAACTCGTAATACTTGCCAGCGTTCATACCACGCTCCTCCTTCCATTGGTCTGGAGAGCCAGTGAAGACTATGTCGCCAGTAATCTTCCCACCATCTGCACAGGTCACATAGGTGAAGGTGTTGGTTCGGACTTCAGTGAAGGAGAGATTTTCGAGATCCTCATCCTTAAAGAGATGATACTTAAAGGCTGCTGTCTTAGGGTCAAATGTCTGACCATCCACTTCCTTCGTCTTATTGATATCGAAGTGCGAATTACGACTAAAGTGTTTCTTTAGCACCTCTACTCCAAACCAATCATCTATAGCTTTATGACTAATGCGAAGCGGACGCCCATAGTCTACGATCTCGTAGTCATCACCCTTCTTGCGCAGGTAGCCACAACGTATTTTCCGCTGCACATTTGGATCCTTTATTGTGTAGAGGTCTGTGTTATTCCACTCTCTCTGTGCAAACTTGGCCCGTGTGTCGAGGTTCATCTTACCGAAGCTCATGATCTCCATAAGATTGCGTACCTCCCCCTTGATAGAGGTGGCTGGGATGAAGTAACGACCTGAGACTTGGCTAAAGCGGTTGTCCACAGCATCCTTGCTCTGTCCATTGCGGACGAAGATATCGCTCTCAGCCGTGATCGTAAGCTGGATCTTGCCACTTACGCCATCAGAAAACGGCACATCGTGTGAGATCTGGTCTGCCCACGAGGGAATGTATACCTGGTCGGACAGAGGTATGAAGTTAAATGGTGCGTGTACTGACATAGCGTATTACTTTTCAAATCCAACAAATACGATGCGGTCGAAGACCTTCACGGGGAGGTCTAAGCAAGCAGGCGACTTATCTTCCCTCCAGTAGCGAAGGAACTTGAGATAGCGCTGAGACATCCGATGAGTCACGAAGCGAAGCTGCTCCACCTCTGGGTCATTGAGATCCTCCTCCGGGACTTCATACTGAATGATTAGGTAGTGTCCATCAACGTGCTTGATAGTTAGAGAGCGCTTGCCCTCCTGACTATATAGGTAGCCCTCTCTGATGAATGGGTTAGCCCCCTCAAATAGCGTCATATCCAGAGGAGCGTCGCTATACTCTATGGGTGCATCAGCATTACTCAGCCAGAGGTATCCCTCATAGCGCAGCTCGGTATTAATATCTTGAATCTCTACTCTCATAGTGTCTCGCCATTTCTTTTGATTGAACCAGTGAATCGTCCATACCCCTTGTTTACGTTACCCCCTAAGGGAAGCATCCCGCTACAGAGATCTCTCAGAGCACTCTCGAAAGCGGTGATAGCCTCGCTAACTTGCTCAGTCTCCTCTTGCTCTAAAGCTTGCTTGTCGACGAAGATATCTAGCTTGATCTCCTGAGCGTTGGTATAGACCGCCTTCTCAGAGAAGAGTGCGCCTCCGATGCTTCCTCCTGTAAAACGATCGATCTTGACATGATTGAAGACATGATCCTCTGTACTATCTGGACGCTCCATAAAGAGATCGGTAAAGAGCACACAGCCACGTCGCTTGTTGCGACCCTGACTATCGCCCTCGCCTCCGAAGAGGAGACACACAGCTTTGTTGTTTTGACCCGTATGTTCCTTCTCTAAGTCGCTCCCTTCCAACCTATCGGCAAAGATGCCACACTGCTTATTGTAGTGGTAAGCGGTGCGATGCGATAGAGCTCCCTTGACCGAAGAGCTCGGGATAAGGATCGACGCTGTACGCTCTTGGATAGAGCCTACTCCCTCCTGATCCCATACGATCTGCTGCTCAGAGACGTAGACCCGATCCGCTTCACTATCTCCAAGGCCAGAGCCAAACATAAGGAAGTCTACAGGCTGTAATGAGATCTGATAGTGAAGCGTAGCCTCACCCTCGATAGGCTTTAGTTCGTAAGATGCAAAGCCCTCTCGTCCGTCTCGCAGACTAGAAGTGTTGTCTAGATAAAGTCTCAGATCGCTCTCCTGGCTTAGGTCTAGCTTGCGATAGAAAGCCGAGATCACCCGTATACTCCCGAAGCCCTTGCGACTACCGCCTCCCAGACGGAAAGCCTCGGAGCCGATCGTGTCAATAATCTTAAGAAAGTCTGCCTCCTCTCGATCCTCCACGGCAATAAGCTCCATATCAAAGCAGAAGCGCGTACCCCGGAAGACCACCTCCTCGTCAAACTTACCTCGTTGCTCCGCACTGCCTCGCTGCCCTATACGTACATGCTGTCGTATCGGTAGCACCTGATAAGCCTCCAGCACAGCATCTGCTGTGTCACGGGGTGCCAAGCCATCGACCACCTCTCCACGGCTGTTGAGGATCTTAGCATCGCTGATGATGAGACGAGAACCCTCACCACCCCGCGGGTCTTGCCAACCCATAAGGGTGTTACCTAGCTCTTGAGACTCCAGCGAGTGACGTATCACACCTGAGAGCGAAGTTCCTGGGATAAATGGGTAGCCATTGACATCTCGCAGGACTGGCGCATCAGTCATTATGTTTTTATCTCCACACCCTATGGATAGCGGGCTAGTGGTCTCGATGATGATCCGCGCTGTGTATCGGATTGGATAAAATGTTTGTGCCATATCTTCTCAGAGAGGGGTTAGTTGTTGTTTGAGCAATGCTTGCCCATCATAGAGGCTAGGTTGATCACGAGCTCTTGCAGAGAGCCACTATCTTTTTGATCTTTTAGGAACTTGTCTAGCACCTTCTTGCGCCCGTTCTTCTCCCACTTATCCTTTGCTACGCCATGATTGAGATAGCCTTCGATAGCCCCAATCAAATTGTCAGGACTATTTGCGACCATAGCCAAGTTGCGGATAGAGCCCCACTGAGAGGCAAAGGCTTCATCTCTCTTGAAGCGTCCTCCATGCTCCTTAACAAAGCTATTTACCACATTCCAGACCTTGTTTTGCTCGCTCTGACGAGAGACCCTACTCTCTAGATAGTTCCACAGCAACTGGTCAGCCCCAGTGAGTGCAGGCAAGTCTTTAGGAGCAGGAGTAGCACTATCTTTTTGACTCGTAGAAGATTTCTTAAAGCGATAGCTAGAGCGTCCCGTAGTAGGGTCTGCCTGGAGAAAGGCGGGGTTGTAGAGAACTCGCCCGAAGCCCTCGTTGCAGTAGCTTCCGATGTACCTATCATGCAGCTCCTGCGCATTCGTCTGAACGATAAAGACACTCCCCTTCTCAAAGCCACATCGGTCAGAGTCATAGGCGCGGAGCTTGTAGTTCCACGGGGCATACTGGAAGGTGCGTACCTGACACTTGTCCCACAAGATCTGCCCCTCCTCTATACCTAGCTCCTGAGCCGTAGGGTGAAAGCTCGGATAGCCTTTGTCATCAAGGAAGATCAGTCTAGAGTCCGCATAGACGGCTACACACCGACCAGCACTTCCTAGCTCGACAGCCTTATCCGTACTCGTCGGCTCCTCGAAGTCATACGGAGAGATCTCCACGAGTCCAAACTGAGCCGTCCTCGAGCGTCCTATATGTCGCTGCCCGACCAGTGCCGTGATGATCTCCTCGCGGTAAGCTTGCGCCTCCTCATCTATCTCGACTGAGAAGTATAGCGTCACACCACGCTGCAGTGCCTCTAGACCAAACATCTGCTCGTCCTGAGCACGACGTCTCGCTGAGTCATAGGCAGACTTGATACAGAAGCTCTTATCCACCTTAACCTCATAGGCCTGACTCTCATCAAAGACATAGAACTCATTGCGCTTCTGCTTGAGTTGCTTCTCTCTCATCTCTGCACTGCTTGGATCAGGGATGAGATAGTTTACATAGCTCTCCCGCTCTATGCTGACTAGCTTGGGATGATAGATAGCAGCGGGGATCTTCACGCTACGGCGATCTCCTAGAGAGGGGTTGGCATCTCCAAACCGCACATGACCACTATGAAATATCAAGAAGCTACGCTCATCCTCCTGATCATATAGCTTGCTAGCTACCACCCCGAGGAAGTTGCTCCCTGGGATAAAGGGTAGCGTCTGCGCCTTACCTTCGGTAGCTGGCGTATCGTTGAGCACGATATCAGACAGCAGCTCACACTTAAACTTCAATACCTCCATCACTCCTCTACTCTAGAAAGTTTGCAACGGCCGTAGCCTCTATTCCTACCTAAGCCTAGTCGCTTGACAAAGTGCAAAGCGTCTTCCATCAGCGCCTCTTGCTCCCCAGACTCCAAGCCTCTGATCTCGCCATATAGCGTACACGGGATAGTCGTCTGGATACGTCGCAGACTATGATCCTTAGCTAGACCATCATCTCCTATCGCTGTAGAGGCCAGGGTCTGGTATAGCATAGCGGGTAGCACCTTACACTCTTTAGAGCTTTTGATATGCTGTGTCAGAGCATCACTCAGAGAGGCATTGGTAAAGTGTAGCTTGCCTTGCTGGTTCTCACTTCCGAAGAGTTCGTCAACGAGTGTCATATCGTCACTACCCCCGAAGTGTAGCACACTAGCCACAGCCTCACGTAGTAACCCCTTGATCGTCTTGCCTGGGATAAAGGGGAGCCCATCCGGGTCCTTTATGACCAGCTCATCAGCATCAGCTCCAGCCGCCTGACCAGAGCCACAGTGCCAGTTAGAGAAGAATTCTACTTGATACTTCATCGCTTCCGTTTCTAATCTTTTGTCACCACATTCATAATGCTATACAGCGAGAGTACATCGAAGGCTGGATATACTGTCTCCATTCTCGTCTTGCCCTTATCATCAGTTTCTTTTCGTCTACATTTCGCTGTGCAGAGCTCTGTGACCAGCTTACTACTAGCACCACTATACACACTCTTCATACGATCTAGATGCTGACTAGCGAAGTCTACACTCCGATGCATGTGCGTGAGCCACTGGCGTAGCCCTGACTTGACACCCTCATCGTCTATCTTCTGAAGTTTATCACAGTACGACAGCAACTCATCTATGGTGAAGTAGCCCGTGCGCTCCGCTAAGTAGTATGGCCCGAATGCAAAGGAGAGAGCATCTGTAGGCATTAGCACACGCTTAGCGATGTCCGCATAGCTCTCTACGTAGCTATCCTCCACCTTGTGAAACATCAGGCACGAGGGGATGCTCCCCCCAGTAGCTAAGTGAGACTTCGCATCCTTCTTTGCAGCACTGCAGAGTTCCTCCGCTAGCTTATAGCCATAGTGGAAGGGGTAAGAAGACTTGATAAAAGCGACCCCAGCACAGGCCGTCAGACAGGGCAGCCCTGTGGCTCTATGCACGATCTCACCTAGCTCTCCCTGCCCCGTATGATACTCAAACTGACGAATGAACTCCCGTGCATACGCTATAGCCAGACTACCACGTATGATCACCGTCATATCATCACCTCCTAGTACGATGGGACGCAGTGGATAGGAGTCGCCTTCTCGCACTCCTAGCTTCTCAAAGGCTGCATTGGCAGCACGCTCGGTAGCCTCGTCTAGTAGCTGGGAGAAGCGCCGGTACTGCTCCATATCTCCCCCGATACGCTGTACGATCTGCCCCAAGCTATTGCCATCTGCATGGACGATAGCGATCCAGTCATTCCTATCCGTCAGCTTTGCGATGTCATAAGGGTATCGATCAGCATCCACCTTCTTATCACTATCAGTGCCATAAAAGCTTTTCTTAGCGAGCGATAGAGCGTGAATATAGCGTCTCTTAGCAGCTGTCGTCATATCGACACTTTTATCTTGCCCCTCAGGAGCAACTAGAGGTAGCCCCGTCTTGTTTGATCGCTTCATACCTAGCGCACCAAGCGTCAGACTAGGCTGGGGCTGGTTACGCTGGCTCCGGAGCTTCTCCTCCAGTTCATTGATGCTATCGGGAAAGTCTCCCGTCATCTCTACGACAGCCTGACTGATCGTGATGCCAGGCGCCTCGATCATCACACGACGAGGGAAGTCGCGCACAGTCTTAGCACAGACCTCTAGATCGTCAAAGTAGTAGCGCACATTTCCCGCAGCACCGATGATCAGAGCCTCATCACGATAGGGCTCTCCGACCGTCTCGCGAAAGAGCTGCGTGCAGATCTGCGCCACCAGCTCACTGGCTCCCACGATATCTTTCAGCTCATTCGTCTGAAAGATAAAGTTTTGGATCCCTTGCACAGAGGCACCATATAAGTATCCCATGAGTAAGTCCTTTATTTAGTTTCTGATTCTTGTCAATGTCCCAAAGCCTACACTAGCATGCCGGCCCAATCCTATCTGATCGGGCAGCGATACGTTGGCGGCAAACTGTATGTCGAGCGTCACCAGTGGCACGCCCTTGTACTTCACAGATCGCATAGGTGTCATGGCTGTAATCTCCGTCTCGAGCAGCGAAGGTACGAAGATGCCCACCCCCTTGAGCATCGAGAGTATATTACCCGTGAGAATCTGCTGCAGCTTCAATATGCGAGCTGCCAGCCCTCTCTCACGCTCAAACAGCTTGTAGTTCTTATCATTCAGCGGTAGCCAGTCACTCAGCTGATAGATCACCGGCACGTCACGCATCTCCACCTCATGTCTATCCGCATCAATATGCTCTATCCTTAGCGTCACGTGACGCTTGCCGATCATCGTCTCCAAGCTCTCCGCCTGGAGCAAGTCCCTGAGCGCATCCACACCATCGGCCACACAGACCAGTGCCGCCTTGCCATCGATCTGTCTATACTGGATCAAAGGGTAAGCATAGCGTAGCCCCCCAGCCTCATGATTGTGATATATCGTATTGTCTCGAGACAGCAAGCTGATGATGGCGCCACGAAATAGCGGTAGCTCCCATCTTGCGATCGGTGTGTCAAATCGCACTTGCAACGTTCTCAGTTCGCCCATATCTCTTGCTAAGTCTTGGTCTACACCTTTATGCTCCCCTTATGCTTCCTTATAAGCTCCTAAAGAGTTATAAATGTGTCTCTCCGCAAAGATAATAAAAAAGAACTTGTATGGACGCAGTGCGTCCGTTCCCGAACGACGAGACGAGTAACAATGATGTACGGACGCTCGGCTCGTATCTAGTCGGAGGGCGTCCATTGTGTCAAAGCA
>UQDF01000057.1 GCA_900539765.1 uncultured Porphyromonas sp.
GGGTATTACAAAGGGAGTGCAATAACAGAGTGCTATGGTGGTTGCTCGGGGTAAAATCTTTCCTGTATAGCGGTAGTCGGATAGAGCTGGTGAGCAGAGCAGGTCTAGAAAGGTCGTTTTGGAAAGGCTGAAAAATGAGACGTCATATTCCGCCAAATGAGACGTCATATTCCGCCAAATATGTCGTCATATTTCACTCAATATGTCGTCATATTTTGTACCTTTACCATCAAGAAACAGAAAACCGTGCCAACCGACAAAGGCTAGCTCATCTCCTTAACGGGTGGCGAAGCATCAAAACAGAGGAGCAAAACTAAAGATCAAACAACTATGGCAAACAGACCTATCGCCTACACGCTCACAGAGCGCAAGGCAACCCTCGGAAAGATGGCAGGAAAGACTGTACTTCAGGCTCGCCCCACCGGACGCAAACGCGTCGACCACCGTAATTTCTGCGAGGAAGTGGCAAGAGCTACGACGTTCACTGGTGCGGAGGTGGAAGCCGTACTGCGACTCGCTGCCGAAATAGCGAAAAAACATGTGGAGAATGGAGATATTGTAGAGTATGGTGACCTTGGCACACTCACGCCTTCGTTCCAAAGCAAACTTGTCGAGAAAGGCAAGACGGAGTTTAACCCCAACATCCACATTACCAAGCCCGTCGTCCGCCTTTCGCCCTCACGCAAGTATTTCACACTTACAGGTGTAAGCTACGAGCGCGTGGAAGCTCCTGCCAAGAAAGGCTCGACGAAACCAACGCCTAACCCCACACCAAAACCTGATGAAGAGAAGCCTGATGAGCAGATAGGCGTCTAACCAAACGCAAGAAACACGCAGAATTGATACGGCAGGAAGTGCAACAATGGGACTTATCCAATCCTCGAGTTCTGTTCACTTATAAACTTGCTGCAAGGTTGTTAGAGTAAAAAACACATCTATGAAACAGAAAGTATTATTTATCATATTGAATGAATACACGGATTGGGAGGGGGCTTTTCTCTCCACGACTCTTCACGTGGGCGTGATACCAGGCGGTGAAATAAAGTATGAAGTACATACCGTTGCCCCTACAGAAGACGCTGTTCGTTCCATCGGAGGTTTCAGAACCTTGCCCGACTATTCTTTCGAGAATATGCCGAAAGATTATGCCGCTTTAGTGCTTATCGGTGGCAACCGTTGGGACTCACCTGAAGCAGAACTTGTCGTACCATTGGTACAGGAGGCTTTGGATAAAGGTAAAATCATCGGGGCGATATGCAACGGTGCTTCATTCCTCTGTTCTCACGGTTTCCTGAACAATGTAAAGCATACAGGTAACGGTCTTGACCAACTCAAAAAATGGGGCGATACCGTTTACACTAACACAGAAAACTATGTGGAAGCGCAAGCCGTTAGTGACAAGAATATTGTTACGGCAAACGGTGTAGGACATTTGGAGTTCACTCGTGAGATGCTTCTATTGCTGAAAGCCAATACTCCCGAACATATTGCCCAATGGTATGATTTCTACAAAAACGGATTCGTGAGATAACGACATTTTTCTGAAATACTAAACTTTATGGTTGTAACGTCAAACATAAAAGCCACATTTCCGTGTGATTCGCAGAGAGTTTGGGAGGTCGTGACATCACTTACCGATTATTCTTGGAGAAGTGATATTGAGAGAATAGAAGTCATCTCAGACACGCAATTTGCGGAGATAACAAAGAGTGGGCATAGGACAACTTTCACGATAACAAGACAAGAGCCTCGTTATTTGTGGGAGTTTGATTTGGAGAATGACCATATAAAAGGGCATTGGATCGGTGCTTTCAGTGGAAACGAAAAGACGACCACGATTGATTTTACAGAATACATTGAGCCTAAGAAATGGTTTCCCAAACTGCTTGTAAATATCTACTTGAAGTACATGCAAGTCAGATATGTCAGGGATTTGAGGCAGGCGTTGAGAAGAATGTGATCATAGATTTTGGTTCCAAAGTAGAAAAGCTATGCCACAAATAACCAAAGGAGGAAAGTTTATCTTCGGCATCTCTCATATTCGAGAAGATTTGACAATTCAGATACCGGAGCAAGCAGTCCATGAATATGCGCTTACTGATATTGAAAACATCATTCTGATTACAGGAAGTAAAGCGACTGGAGGCTTCTGTATAACGACCTATTCACTTCTTTCTTCTTCAAAACTGTGTCATATATTGACAGATTGCCCCCAACTAAGGGAACAGACGCTACCAATGGGCAAATTGATAACCTATAAAGGGAGGGGTTATACTTGGGTGCCAATAGGAAAAGGAGGAATAATCAGCCTAACCCCTGAATTGATGAGGACTTTAAATTTGCTAGTCCATTCTGAATTATTGGCTATCAGAAGTAGCAATATCGCTTTCACAATGGGGGCAAAAGGGCCGTTGTGGGAAAAAGCGCAGACTTTCAATGGTGAAATTACACGATATTAGTCGTAGAAAGGACTTGCTCCATAAAACGAAGCAAGTCCTTTTTGTTTAGTCTTAACCTCCCCTTTGTTGTATCACTCTGTCCATGTCCTTTGCAATCTTCTGGTCGGTGACTTGGGCATAGATTTGCGTGCTGGCAATAGACGAATGCCCCATCATCTTAGCGATGCTCTCAATAGGCACACCAGCCTCTAGCGTTAGCGTGCCGAACGTATGTCTTGCACAGTGCCAAGTCAACGGAGTACGGATGCCACATGCCAACCCCACGGCTTTGAGATGACTGAGTAGCTTCCAGTCGCTCATTGTATCGGGAAATATCTTGTAGTCTCCTCTGCTCTTCGCCTTCGTGTAAAGAGCGAGTATCTGCTCCGCTATCGGGTGCAGGGGTATCAAGCTCTCCACCTCCGTTTTCTGTCTTGCCTTGCGGATATACCGCTTCCCCTCGCTGTTCGTCTCGATTTGCGAAGCTCGTAGCCCTTGTAAATCAACAAATGCCAAGCCTGTAAAGACGGAGAAAAGGAACATTCTTCGGCTTAGTTCTGCGCCTTCATCCTGCAACGGAAATGCCAAGAGTTTTGCCACATCGCCCTTACTCAGAAAACGAGGTTTGCGTTCCACGACTTCATACTTCACCTCTTCAAACGGATTGATGCGTATTGTTCCCTGACTGACGGCTCGATACATCAATCGACTCAACCAACAGAGATGGCTATTTATCGTTGCAGGCGCATAGCCCGCCCTCTTCAGATAGAAGCGATAATCCTCAAAGAACTCAATTGTAAGAGCCGACAAGGGGACATCCAGCTCACTGCGACTGCACATAAAAGAGTTAAGCAGCCTATCGGCATGCCGATTGTTTCTATACGTCCCCGCACTACTGCATTCTCGTTGGGCTTTGAGCTCTTCCGCACTAAGAGCAAGCAGGGTCGTTGGAGTTTTTCCGATATCCTGCAAGTAGTTCTTCAGCAACTCAGCACTTACTGCTCCATATTTGTAAAGCAAGGTATTATAGCCTTGTTCGACTTTCTCCCGAAAGGTTTGCAAGCGTTGGTTGGTCTTCTTCTCCTTTGTCGCCCTTCGCTTCACGCTCCAATCGTGGGGGGCAGTGCTTTCGCCTGTGGTTATCACCACGCTCTCTCCGTCTATGGTGATACGGCAAAGGATTGCCGTTGTGCCGTCTGCTTTGGTCTTGCTCTTATTGATGTAGAATAGTATTCTAAATGTACTGCGCATAGCTCTTACAAGGTTAAGGTTAGCTCTTCAGTGAAAGAGAGGAATTGCTCAAACTCATCGAAAAGCTTCTTCGGAGTCACATGAGCATATCGCTCGGTCGTTTGGATATTGCTATGCCCCAACATGC
This sequence comes from uncultured Porphyromonas sp., assembly GCA_900539765.1. GTDB lineage: Bacteria > Bacteroidota > Bacteroidia > Bacteroidales > Porphyromonadaceae > Porphyromonas. Next base: position 3,817 of record UQDF01000057.1, read on the forward strand.
GGCTCACCGTTTCAATCGGCACTCCTCGCTCCAAAGTTATCAAGGTCGCAAAGGTGTGGCGACCAACGTGTGCCGAAAGGGGAATAGTGATACCTGCTCGAAGTTGTAGAGCTTTGAGTTGGGCGAGGTAGCCCGAATAAGGAATAGGAGCAAAGAGTGTGTCACGCTCCTCTGATTGATATCGTTCTATCAGAGGCACCGCTTCAGATAGGAGCTTCACACGACAAAGCGTATTGGTCTTCTGTCTGCGGAACTTAAGCCATAATGCCCCCTCATCATCTGTAAAGAGATGCTCCCGACTAAGGGCGACCATATCGCAGTAGGCAACACCCGTATAACAGGTGAAGAGAAAGAGGTCTCGAGCAGTTTCCAGCTCCACTTCATACGGCTCAAAGGTCAGGCTCTGCAACTTATTCAATGATGCCCTGTCCAATGCACGAGGTTGTTTGTTCTCCCCTCGTTCGATCGTTACGTGAGCAAACAGTTGTCGTGTTATCAACCCTTCACGATACGCCAAACGGCAGACCTTCTTCACCGCTAATGCCATCTTACGATAATGACCCTGCGAATGCCCCAGCTTGCCGACAGAGTAGTGTTGTAGGCACTCCAAGAAGTCTTTTTCTACCAGTCCGAAAGCAATATCTGAAGTGTGAAACTTCTCCTCAATAAAGGCTCTCAGATGCTTTCGAATAGTAAAGTAACTATTCAGAGCTGTTGCCTTTATCTCGATACCCACCTTTTGCTTCATCTCTTCGAGCATTTGATCATATCGTTCCAAGAGGGTGATTTGGCTTTGCATACTACCTTGCAGCAGCTCCTTAATGTCAGTCGCTGTAAAGACAATCCCTCGCTCACAAAGGGTTTGATAAGCCGACTGCGCCGAGAGCAGCAAGCGCTCCAACTTGCCATTCGTTGCCACAGCTTCACGGCTCTTGCCGTTCAGCCTGCTCTCACGAGCATTCCACAGCTTGGGATCGCACGACAGCTTGCAACTGAATTGAGCTATCGTTCGCCCGTAAGTTATCCGCCCCATAATCGGAGCTTGCCCCGACCTGTCCAATCCGCTCTTTTTGAGGTAGAGCAACACCTTCATTCTGTCTGTTTGCATACGCTTCTGTTTTTATGGGCAAAGTTACCCGTTACCGAAGCGTTCTCAGCTATGCAAAGCGTTGTATATCAGAGCAACAGCACCAGAATTGCAGAGAGTTCACTTACTGAATACTCTTCCGTCAGTTACCTGCTCCTACCTCTTCGTTACCATCCGGAGAATGGGCTAACGATTTGGTAACGGAACTTCTGCACAAATCCTCTTCTTTTGCACTTTACCTCGTAGCGCAAACCACAGAGATATCGTGCAAATCCCTCTCATTTCCATTTACTTACCCGCAATCCTCTCCCTAATACTCTTCCTCCTAATAGTTCCTACGTTGGAACGATTCGCTCCCTTCCTAGGGATTTTTTCGTCCCTCTCTAGGGACGGTTAAGTCCCAGCGGAGGGACGGGGCGCTGCTCCATAGAAAAAGGAGCTTCCCGAGGGGGAAACTCCTTTTATCTGGTTGATGTTGTGGCTACTTGTTGAGCTCGATGAGGCGATCGTTGAGATCGGCGTTGCTTCGTAGGCGGGGTATCTTGTGCTGTCCGCCGAGCTTGCCCTGCTCCTCGAGCCAGTCGTTGAAGAGTCCTCGCCGAGCAACCACCAGACGGGGCATCAAGAGTGCCATATCGGCATAGCGCTTTGCTTCGTAGTCGCTATTGAGCGTGCGGAGCTCTTGGTCTATGCGCTCGATGAAGTGGTCTGGATCGGCTGGTGGTGTATCAAACTCTACGACCCACTCGTGATAGCCATTGGCCGTCTCGAGGCAGAAGCGCGGTGCCACCGTGTAGTCGCGCACCGTGACGCCCATCTCCTGTGCGACGCGCGAGATGGCTGTGGTCGTGTTGTGGACCATCAGCTCCTCGCCAAAGGCATTGATAAAGCTCTGCGTACGTCCCGTGATGATGAACTTGTAGGGGTGCAGCTCGGTGAACATGACCGTGTCGCCGATGATGTAGCGGTAGAGCCCTCCGAGGGTGGAGATGACGAGCGCATAGTTGACTCCTTTCTGTACGTCGGCTAGCGGTATGGCTTGGCGGTCAGGTGCGTCAAACTGAGACATTGGGATGAACTCGTAGAAGATGCCGTAGTCCTGCATCAGAAGCATAGAGCTAGAGGTGGGGTCGTCCTGAACGCCAAAGAATCCCTCGCTCGCATTGTAGGTTTCGCGGTACTGCATCCGCTCGGACGGGATGACTTGATGGTAGCGCTCACGATACGGATCGAAGCTGATACCCCCGTGAAAGAAGACTTCGAGGTTAGGCCACACCTCTGAGAGGTTGTCCCGTCCTGTATACTCTAGGATCGCCATGATGGTCTCGAGCATCCAGCTCGGCACACCCGAGAGACTGCCCACATCTGCTGTCGCCACCTCCTGGACGATCTGTCGCATCTTGGCGGTCCATTCGCTCATGAGGAGGGTCTTCTTCGAGGGAACGCGGTACATCTGTCCCAGGGCAGGCATGTTTTCCACCAATATGGCGGAGAGGTCGCCTGTGTGGGTGCCTGTGGCAAACTCAGTCGGCTTGTGGCTCCCCCCGATGACTAAGCTCTTGTGTCCGAAGAACTCGCTGTCGGGTCGTGTGTCTAGGTAAAGCCAAAGCGCATCTTTGGCTCCCTGATAATGGCAACTCTGCAGATGCAACCCAGGCACAGGAAGGTATTTGCTGCGCCCTCCTGAGGTGCCACTGGAGGTGGCGAACCAACGACAACTACCATTGATCAGCTGATTGCGCGCTCCCTGTAGCATACGTTCTACCCAGGGGCGCAGCTCTTCGTACTCGACGATGGGGACGATGCGCTGGTAGTCGCTGTAGGTGCGGATAGGCTCGCTCGTGAGGGACTGCTCGTAGGCGGTGCCACGTAGTACACGCATGATGCGCTTGAACTGGCGCATTTGGATAGCTTCGCTCTGCTTAGCGTACTGCTCGATGCTTTTGAGCCGGAGGTACATGAGGCGATAGATGGTTGCGGTCTTTTTGTCCATAAGATTTACAGCTTGAGTTACTCTACGGCTACTAGTTTCTGATAGCGTAGCATGGGGGAGGTGAGGTAGACGAGGGTTGTGTATTGGTTCTCTGTCTGGTAGTAGTCGCCCTCGATAGCGTTGCTGGCTAGGGGAGCGGGCGATGGCGATGTGCTGTATCGGTAGCTGACGTAGCCCCCCTTGACGAGGAGCGACAGCTCGAAGTAGCCTGTCTCGCGGTTGTAGCGCATCGTGCGCTGCTCCTTGGGCAGTGCATCGAAGGTGGCTCCCTCGATGAACGGGGTGCCATACCTGAGCGGGTCATCCAGTGCCAGTCGCCAGGTGACGAGGTAGTAGTCTGTCATAGTCTCATCGTAGTACGGGTCGTAGTCTGTCTGGCGCACCTTGCGGTACCCATTGGCATCGGAGACCGTAATATAGCTACCATTCGTCGGGTGGTCTAGATAAAGGAAGGCGACAGGGGGCGTTTCCTGACTATTCAGGTGCTCCACGCCCATATTCGCCTCGTAGGGCGACAATATTTCGTAAGCGCGCCACTCATTGCCCGCTGCAAAGGTGGCTCCGTCATGCCCTCTGAAGGTGAGACGCCCAGGAGCGAGGGAGGTGGGGCGGGTGAGTCGCTGGTAGCGGGTGGAGGAGCCGTTTTGTCCGATAGTGACGAGTAGCTCCGTGAGCGGGTCGGTAGTCAGTGTGGAGGGAAAGGTTAGCTCTAGCTCCACTTGCTGAAAGCGAGAGTAGTTGCCCTGAGGTGTCGTCGGCACCACCTGCTGAGCGATCTCGGCGAGAGGCTCATAGAGGGCGAAACTGGTGACGAAGATCGGCTCCTCTTGTAGCTCTTCGCACCAGGCGGTGAGGCGGTAATTGCCAGAGAGGAGCGGCTGTAGTACGGAGGCACCTCCGAGGCGCAGCTCGTAGTGACGGTAAGCGACGCTCGTAGCTTCCGAAGGTGCACTCTCATCCGTCTGCCAGCGCGCTCCGATCCATCCGTCGATGTATTCGCTAAGCGCCATACGGTCATTGACCTGCCAGTCAGCGTCGCACAGCTCCAGCAGGTAGTGGATACGGTGCGGGATAGGATCCTCGAGGTCAAAGCTCACCACGATCTCCTCACCGCTACTAGCCAAGCGAGCGATCGGGTAGGGTATAGCGATCGGCTCCCCGTCACGCCACACCTGACACTGTAGAGTCTGTACCTCTGTCGTATAGATGTGATGCGGGAATATCTCTCCTCCCGAGAGCGAGCCAGCGAGGGCTAGGAGGAGCGAGCAAAGCGTCCATAGCTTATTCATCGTCCCAAAGTTACTGATCTTTGATGGAATGACAAAGAGTCCACCACTGCACTAGACTCCGCAACCCTTACGAGTAACCCGCTGTAGGGGCGGACCGATGTGTCCGCCCGTCCTCATCGGAGCGCAGTATGCCTTGTGGGCGGACACGCAGGTCCGCCCCTACACGGGACCACATCAACATGACAAGTTCATCCATTAGACGCTGTAACTCTAGTATTCGCTTTCTAAGTTCAAATGCAAGCAAAGGGTTATTCGTAGTATTTGCGTAATTGACTCGTGAGCGCACAAACAAAAAGGAGACAGACACCCCACGCGTGAGTATCTGTCTCCTTTTTGTCTAGTGTCGCTTAGCTCGAGGCTAGCGAGTCTCTCTGCGATTAGTTGCCGTGAGCAGCTTGGATCTCCTCGTACTTAGCGTTGTCGCCCAGTGCGTAGTAGATATTACCGAGTAGATAGTAAGACGCATCTGGGTTGATGCTGTAAGCTTTCTCGAGGTAGGGGAGAGCCTTGTTGAGTAGAGCTTTGCGCTTCTCCTGCGCAGCAGCCATACCGCCTTCCTCCTTGTCAGAGACCTCTACCGCCTTATTGTAGTAGATACGTCCGATGTTACAGAGTGACTCGACATAGTTGGGATCTACCTCTAGTGCTTTGCTAAACCACTTGATAGCTTCCTCCTCATTGCTCTCCTCGTAGAGCTTACCCATCACGTCATAGAGCTGGGGGTTCTCGGGGTTGAGTTCGATAGCCTGAGTGAGGAAAGCGCGTGCCTCGTCATACTTGTTCTGTACGATGTAAGTATTGATCAGGTTGACAGAGTAGTATGGCTCCTTGGGGAAGAGCTTGAGACCCTCACGCATCGTCGTGATGTAGTTGGCTGTGTCGCCCTCCTCGATGTAAGTCTGAGCGAGGATCTGGTAGACCTCGTTTTGGCGATAGCCGTTGCCCTTGAGTTCCTCACCATACTGGATGGCGAGTTGCTTGTCGCCAGCCTGATAAGCTGTGATGATAGCAAAGAAGTCCACCATCATTGAGTTGGAGTCTGGCTGAGCGATCTTGTCACCCTCGAATAGAGGTGAGCGCTTGATCTCTCTAAAAGCCTGGAATGCCTTGAGTGCATTCTTGAAGTCTTTCTGCTCCATATAGTATCCTCCCGCATTGATGTAGTAAAGGAGGTTGTCCTCGTAAGCCTTAGAGATCTTCTTCTCAAACTTAGGGCGTACCTTGCCCTTGTCGTTGGGCTGGTGATCTATCTCGTAGGTCTTCTGGTAGTACTCGTGCATAGCGAGTAGAGCTTTGTACATATTGGGGAGGTCTTGAGGCTCACCCTTGAGGCTCTTTTGGTTCTCGCCTGTGAAAGCACGCTCCTCGATCAGTCCTGCTGTGTACCATGTCTTGGGGTCGTCCTTTGTCTCAGGGTTTTCAATAGCCTGCTGGATTAGGTTACGAGCCTCTGGATAGTTGGGCTTGCTGCCATCAGATAAGCGGTCAGCGCCTCTGACATTTGAGGTCTGTGCGCATCCGAATGTTAGTGCACTCATCAGCACGAGTAGCACTAGGGTTACTTTGCGTGTTGTTTTCATATTTAAAGTAGATGTTACTGGTTTATAATCTAGTTCTCTTGTAGTGTCTAGCTAGTGAAGCCTACTCTTGATCATCATTGACCTCTAGCTCGTCGTCTGGGTCTGATCCTAGCATATCCTCCTCCTGAGGAACAAACTCCGAGGGGTCGTCTAGGTCAGCCTCATCGAGCAGCTCTGGCTCCTCTTCCTCAGCTACTACATTACATATAGATGCAATTTCGTCCGAACGTTTATTGAGGTCGATCATCTTGACCCCCTGAGTAGCGCGTCCCATGACACGTACTTGCTCCATAGAGAGACGGATAGCGACGCCACTCTTATTGATGATCATAATGTTGTCGTCATCCTCTACGGCACGGATATCGATGAGCTGACCAGTCTTGTCGGTCACGTTGATCGTCTTGACACCCTTGGCGCCACGCTTGGTGATGCGGTAGTCGTCGATGAGCGAACGCTTGCCATAGCCCTTCTCGCTGATGACGAGGATGGTCTCGTCGCTGTTTTTCAAGCGATGTACGACCATGCCGACTACCTTATCGTCGGGATCGTCATCGAGACGGATGCCTCGTACGCCTGTTGCTGTGCGTCCCATAGGACGTACCTCCTGCTCGTTAAAGCGGACACAGCGTCCATTGCGGTTAGCTAGGAATATCTCGCAGTTACCATTCGAGAGAGCCACCGAGACGACCTGATCATCGTCACGCAGATTGATCGCACGGACACCCGTCTTGCGTGGGTTGGCGTAGTGGGCTAGGAGCGTCTTCTTGATCAAGCCCTGCTCAGTGGCGAAAACAAGGTAGTGTGTATTGACAAACTCCTCGTCGGTTGTCAAGTTCTTGATACGTAGGAAAGCCGTGACACGATTCTCCTCGTCTAGATCTAGGAGGTTCTGAATATGTCTGCCCTTAGAACTCTTGGAGCCCTCAGGTATCTCAAAGACTCTGAGCCAGTAGACACGTCCCGTAGCGGTAAAGAGCATCATCGTGGCGTGCATCGTCGCCGAGTAGATGTACTCGACAAAGTCCTCGTCACGACTATCGGCACCCTTGACACCGACACCGCCACGCGTCTGCGTGCGGAACTCCGAGAGAGGCGTACGCTTGATATATCCTAGGTGAGATATGGTGATCACCATATCCTCATCGGCGTAGAAGTCCTCGGGGTTCAAGTCTTCCGAAGCATATACGATCTCCGAGCGACGCTCATCGCCATACTTGTCGATGATCTCACGGCACTCCTCCTGTATCAGCTCCATACGCATATTGATATCACTGAGGAAGAGATTTAGGTAGTCGATACGCTCCTTGAGCTCGTTGTACTCATGCTGTAGCTTGTCAATATCTAGCTTCGTGAGCTGTCGCAGACGCATATCGACGATAGCACGGGCCTGTAGCTCCGAGAGGTTGAACGCCTCCATCAGTCGGTTCATCGCCTCGCGTGTCTCCTCACTAGAGCGGATGATGCGTATGACCTCGTCAATGTGATCTACCGCAATGATCAAGCCCTCCAAGATGTGGATACGCTCTTGCGCCTTGCGAAGCTCGTACTGCGCACGACGTGTCACCACCTCGTGGCGGTGATCGACGAAGTGTCCGATAAGGTCCTTAAGGTTGAGCAGACGAGGACGACCGTGAACTAGCGCGATGTTATTGACACTAAAGTAGCTCTCTAGGTCGGAGTACTTATATAAGTAGTTGAGTACGACGCCAGCGTTGGCATCCTTCTTTATATCTATGACAATGCGGATACCCTTATTGCTCGACTCGTCAGAGATGTCGCTGATGCCGTCGATCTTCTTCTCGTTGACTAGCTGGGCAATCTTAGCGACCATATCGCTCTTGCGTACCTGATAGGGTATCTCACGGATGATGATCCGCTCGTGGTTGTTGTGCTCCTCTATGTCTGCCTTGCCACGTATCACGATACGTCCGCGGCCTGTGTGAAAGGCCTCTTTGACCCCCTCATAGCCGTAGATGACACCGCCTGTGGGGAAGTCTGGCGCCTTGACATACTGCATCAGCTCATCGACCGTGATCTCGCCACGCGCATCGATGTAAGCAATACAAGCATTGAGCGTCTCAGTGAGGTTGTGCGGAGCCATATTGGTCGCCATACCGACAGCGATACCAGCAGCCCCATTGATCAGGAGGTTAGGAATGCGACAGGGTAGTACAGTGGGCTCCTTAAAGTCTCCGTCGAAGTTGTCCTGAAAGTCCACCGTCTCCATATCAATATCCCGGAGCATCTCCTGGGCAAACTGATTGAGCCTCGACTCGGTGTAACGCATCGCAGCGGGTGAGTCCCCATCGATAGAGCCAAAGTTACCCTGTCCCTGTATGAGCGGGTAACGCATATTCCAGCCCTGTGCGAGACGTACCAATGTATTATATACGGAGCTGTCGCCATGGGGGTGATACTTACCTAATATATCACCGACGGCGCGAGCACACTTGCGGGTAGGATTATTGTAGGTATTGCCACTCTCGTTCATCGAGTAGAGTACACGTCGATGCACTGGCTTGAGGCCGTCACGCACATCGGGGAGTGCACGAGAGACGATGACAGACATTGAGTAGTCAATGTAAGAGGTCTTCATCTCGTCCTCAATATCCACTGGGATAATCCTATCTATACTATCTTCCATAGAGTCTTTTGTGTTTTATTCGCTTGGTCGTAGAGGCTGGTAGACGAGACTCCGAGAGAAGTGTCCCCAAGTTGTCCACCCTCACCCAGCAGGTGCCACTCATCGAGCTGATAGCTCTTAGAGAGAGCTCTACTTTCAGATGGCTAAGTTACGAAAAATATCTCTATTCGATTAAGATCCGCTGTGGAGTTGGGCAGGGCTGACGCTTAATTAAATGCCCCTTTGACGTTTTGATGCCTTTTTATTCGATAGCCACGTGGAGAATCGTAAATCCCCACGTGGGGAAGAAATATTTTTCACGTGGTGTCTTACCCTGAAAAAAGTTGACTCGTAAGAAATATAACTATGAGTACAATGA
>UQDF01000058.1 GCA_900539765.1 uncultured Porphyromonas sp.
ACACAAGCTACGTCAGCACGACAATTCCACTCATCAAACGCTGTAACCCCGATCTGTAGGGACGCACAAGAGTGTCTAGCGAGAGGGCGTCCGTTGTATCAAAGGTTACAGCATCGTTGTTTTTAACGGGATCGGATGCCCTCCGACTAGATACTAGCCGAGCGTCCCCACAAATCGTTACTCTTCACGACTAGCAGCGAGCGTGACACTAGCGGCATCGATGACTCCAGCGATAGGCGGGATCGCCTTTTGGATCGTTATCTCGCAGCTGTCGACCAACTTGTAGTTGTCTAGGATCTCTGTAAGTATCTGCCCAGCGACATACTCGAGGAGGTTGTCTCGCGAGTGTCCTATCTTGTCCGCTATCACGTCGTAGAGATCAGCATAGCTCACGGCATCAGCGACATCGTCGCTCTGGACCGCCTTGGTCGCATCGTAAGTAGCGGTGAGGTTGACGATATATCTATTGCCCAGCACCTGCTCCTCAGGGAGAGCTCCTATGTAAGAGTAGAAGTGCGCATTAACGATCCGAATGGTTGCTTTCATAAGAAGGGAGGATTGACTTTTCGTTGGGGTCTTTTCACTATTCGTGACCTGTATTCATCATAGCCATCGGCTCCACATGGACGACTACATGGGTGCGCTCACCGTAATGCTCCTTGAGCTTGTTCTCTATGTGAGTAGCCCGCTCGTGAGCGAGGATGACTGGCGTCTCGTCAGGCAGATAGATATCCACCTCGATAGCGACGGCAGAGCCTAAGCTACGGGTGTTGAGATTGTGCGGATGATGCCCTGGATACTCCGCCTCGATAATCTCTAGGATCGTCTGCTGGTCCTCCTCAGAGAGACTATGCTCGGTGAGTTCCCGCCACGGGGTCGAGATAAGCTGCACCCCCGCCCAGACAATGAAGAGACTGACACCCGCACACGCCACTTGGTCGAGGATCGCCCACTTATTGCCCAGCAAGGAAGCCCCCAAGACACCCACGAGGACAGCGATAGAGGAGTAAGCGTCGGTACGATGGTGCCACGCATTCGCCAGCACCGTATTACTCTGCACCCGCTCAGCGACTCCCTTGGTGTAGCGAAAGAGCCACTCCTTCGACAGAACAGAGATAAAAGCTATGATCGCCGCCCAGAGCGAAGGGCGCTGTGGGATAACCCCAGAGGCAAAGAAGAGATAGATCGCCTCTCCACTCTTGAGCAGCATAGAGATGCCAATGCCCATCAGCACGGCAGCTATGATCAGCGTAGCTATCGACTCATACTTACCATATCCGTAGCGATACTTGGTATCTCTCGGCTTACCTGCGATGCCCATAAAGAGCGTCACGACAATATCTGTACAGAAGTCCGAGAGCGAGTGTACCGCATCAGCAATCAAAGCAGCACTATGCCCCACGAAGCCCACGATGAGCTTGAGGAGCGTGAGCGCTACATTGACCAAGGCACCGACCAGTGTGACCCGATAGATACTACGGGTGCGCGGGTCGGTATGCTTCTGTTTATTCATTAGATCAGCTTATGAACAGGCTTAGTCCTCGATGAGGATCTTGCCACCATACTTCTCGTGGAGGATAGCTAGTCCACCCTCAGCCGTCTCTTTGTAGAGGCTAGGCAGATCCTTGCCCGTCTGGTGCATCGCTGCGACCACCTGGTCAAAGCTAACACGGTGACGACCATCGGTGAAGTTGGCATAAGTATTCGCATCCAGCGCACGACTAGCGGCAAAGGCATTGCGCTCGATACAGGGGATCTGTACCAGTCCGCAGACAGGATCGCAGGTAAGCCCGAGGTGATGCTCCAAACCCATCTCGGCCGCATACTCGATCTGGTGTAGCGTACCACCGAAGAGCTGACTAGCAGCCGCAGCAGCCATAGCGCAAGCGACACCTACCTCGCCCTGACAGCCCACCTCAGCACCACTGATAGAGGCATTGGTACGCACCACATTAGCAAAGAGTCCCGCCGTAGCTAAGGCACGTAGGATACGCTCATCACGGAAGCTGCGCGTCTCCTGAAGGTAGAGGAGTACCGCTGGCATCACACCGCAAGAACCGCAGGTAGGAGCTGTGACGACACGTCCGCCAGCAGCGTTTTGCTCACTGACGGCTAGTGCGTAGGAGTAAACCATACCACGAGTCCGGACGCTATCCTTGTAGCTCAGAGACTTGACCAGTGTGTCGGCTGCCTTGCGACGCAGGCGCAGACCACCCGGCAGGACACCTTCGGCAGCCAAGCCCTCCTGCACGCTCTGTTTCATCACCTGCCATACCTCAGCGAGGTAGTCCCAGATGTCGGGACCCTCGCAGCGCTCCACGTACTCCCAGTAAGAGAGTCCGCGCTTGTCGAGATACTCCATAATGTCAGCCATCGTGGAGAGTTCGTAGACAGGCGTGGTGACCTGCTCGTTGAAGGTCTCGTTGGCAAGCGTTCCGCCGCCGATGCTGTATACTTTGAACTCCTTGAGCTCCTTCCCCTCCTTATCAAAGGCAGCAAACTTCAATCCATTGGGGTGGAAGGTAAGCTCCACACGAGGCTCCCAGAGAATGGTCGTAGGATAGACGGGATCGAGTACAGAGAGTATCGCTTGGTCGGTCATGTGCCCCTTGCCCGTGGCTGCGAGGCTACCGTAGAGGGTCACCTCGAGACGATCCACTGGTAGCTCCTTGATTTGAGAAAGAAACATCTCAGAGGCCCGCATAGGAGCTATAGTGTGACTACTGCTCGGTCCGTGACCGATCTTGTAGATTTGCTTGATAGAGTCCATCATAGTTGTTAGGCGTGTAGTCTAATTAACGCATCAAAGGTACGAAAAAAGGGGGCATCAGCCCCCCTTACTTGGTTAGCACAGTTCACTTCTCTGCACAAGCAAAGAAGTTAGGACAAGCTCTTTTGCTATCGCTACGCTTTGATACTGGCGAGGTACTGGCCATAGGTGCTACCTCGCTGCTGGTGGGCGGCTTCTTGCATCTGATCCATAGTGATCCATCCCTGACGAAGAGCGATCTCCTCCAGGCAAGCGATCACCAACCCCTGACGCTTCTGTATGACGCTGACATAGTTGGTCGCCTCCATGAGCGCCTCATGAGTGCCCGTATCGAGCCAGGCGAAGCCACGTCCGAGGAAGATGACGGAGAGTTGTTGCTGCTGTAGGTAGTAGTCATTGACAGCTGTGATCTCTAGCTCCCCACGCTCCGAGGGGGTGATGCTTTGCGCCACTTGGACCACATCATTCGGATAGAAGTAAAGCCCCACGACCGCTAGATTGCTCTTCGGGTGCTTAGGCTTCTCCTCTATATCGGTCGGCTTGCCATGAGCATCTAGAGAGACGACTCCATAGCGTGTTGGGTCAGAGACGGGATAGCCGAAGATGGTGGCAAGGCGATGCTGGGTGACGTTGTCGCGAGCAGCCGCCAGCTGCGTGGCAAAGCTAGAACCGTGGAAGAGGTTATCGCCAAGTACCATACAGACATCGTCTGAGCCGATGAACTCACGACCTATGATGAAGGCTTGCGCCAATCCCTCGGGGCGAGGCTGCTCAGCGTAAGTTAGCTCAATGCCATAAGCGGAGCCATCGCCTAGGAGACGCTCGAAACTCGGCAGATCTTGAGGCGTGCTGATGATCAGAATATCGCGAATGCCAGCTAGCATGAGCGTAGAGAGCGGATAGTAGATCATCGGCTTGTCATAGACAGGCAGTAGTTGCTTGCTGACAGACTTGGTCAGTGGGTAGAGCCGGCTACCCGTGCCACCAGCTAGTATGATACCCTTCATAGCGTAATAGATTAAAGTGTAGAAACGTAGCGTCTGACCTCAGCGAGCGAAGCCTCTCGCTGTAGCACGACACCATCGGACGAGATGACGTATATGACTGGCGTGACAGATAGGTCATAGAGCGACTCCTCGAGGAGACGCAGATCGCCATTGAAAGCGGGCGTACCAAAGGTTGGGAGGTCCGCAAGCCCTCTCTCCCACTCGCTACGCTCATAAACGAGCGATACGTAGAGTATCTCCGCCTTACCTCCCTCGGTAACACGCTGCAGGATCTGATCGTGAGACACTTCCTCCAGCAGATGTATACATCGATCACACCCTGGGGTGTAAAAGATGACTACCTTGGGCTTGTCACGCAGTGCGTAGAGCGTTGTGTCGGCAAAGGTGTACCCCTCCGCAACTGGCTGTGCTAGGGTTATGGCGAAGTCTGAGGCTGGTGTACCGACTTGGTTTTGCGACACGAGTGACAGCATATCCTTATAGACCACTTGATCCACATACTCCACCTGCGGAGATGTTGTCGCCCACTGGAGGGCTTGGATATAGAGCGCATGATTCTTCAGCGGAGAGCCACTTTCATAAAGATACTTGGTGTAGAGTCGTAGAGCTTCACTTAGAGCTTTGCCACGCATCAGCTTGAGCGGGCGCAATAGATCTTCCTGCGAGACACTTCCTGCGGGCATACTGCTATACACATATAGGTAGTCCACCAGCCCCTGCTCCATAGCTTCGGCGTCGATGACTTGCTCCATAGCTGCATCTGGCCAGCGGTCGAAAAAGTGCTCCAAAGTGTAGCGTGCCCGCTGTAGTGGCGCCTGTATGTTTTCGGGGATCTCCACCATAGGATAGGGTTCTGCAGTTGTACCTTCGCTCAGCTGAGTTGTGTCCACGACCTCAAAGGAGGTCTCCACAGACGAAGGTGTCTGTGAGCGTTGCTTACCAGTAGCACTGCATGATAGAAGAGCCAAGGAGACCAAAAAGGTCGTAGAGATGAGTTGTAGGAGGTGTGACATATAGCTCCTGCTGTGAATGATACCAAGATGATAAAAAAGAAACGCACCACGCTCTGACTCGTGCAGTGCGTGATGCGTTTGGAGGAGTGAGACTACTTCAGCGTACCAGCCTTAGCCTCTTCGATCATCTTCTGGCTAGGTAGGATGAAGACCTCTACACGACGGTTCTTACGCTTACCCTCGGCCGTTGCGTTTGTGTCGACAGGCTCGTGGCTACCACGACCCTCGTACTTCATACGTACGGAAGAGACACCCTGCCCCTCGAGGAAGTCACGGACGCTCTTAGCGCGATTCAGAGAGAGCGGATCGTTAATGCGATCGTTGCCCGAACTATCGGTGTGACCGATGATCTCTAGGACCGTGTCGTCGTTCTTGTTTAGGTTGTCAGCGAACTTGCGGAGATCGTTGCGAGAAGAAGAGCTCAACGTGCTAGAGCTGGTGTTAAAGAGTAGACCGCTGTCGAAGACGACCTTGATAGCCTGTCCCTCATTGACGGTCTCGACCTGCGTACCCGCGGGTAGCTGCTGCTCGAGCTCTTTCTTTTGCTTCTCCATACGATTGCCGATGAGAGCACCAGCAGCACCGCCTACGACGGCTCCGATAGCAGCGCCAGCACCCGTATTGCCTGCGACCTTACCGATACCAGCACCGAGGCCTGCGCCTACGGCTGTACCAGCGCCAGCACCGACTAGTGTCTCGTTTATTGCGCCACATCCCGATAGGGATAGAGCTACGGCTACAATGCCTGCTGTGATAGATAGTCTGTTCATAGTTTCTGTGATATTTGAGTTAGTAAATATGTCGTTATTGAGTGTTTCGCCAAAGTGCTAGCTACGCTTTACTGCTAAAGTAACGCATAAACTGCGAGCGCATGTAGAGCTCCTGATCTGACTGCTTAGAGGCGTTGAGATTACCTCTAAACTCTTCTATGGATCGGTACCCGTGCTGAGTCATCCACTGTGTGAGTTCCTCCAGCATCTTCGTCAAGTAAGGTACTCCGTGCTGATATAGTGCGGAGGCAATCTGTACAGAGCTTGCCCCGACGAGGAGGCTCTTGACGACGCCTGCGTAGTCCATCACACCGCCCGAAGCGGAGATGGAGAGCTGGGACAGCTTGCCCGAGAGGAGACCCGTGTACTTCAGCGTGTTGTATAGCTCTTGTCCTGTCGAAACAACAGGACCTTGGACGATCTCCAGGGTATCTATATTAATGTCTGTCTGCCAACTCTTGTTAAAGCAGGTCAAGCCCTTGACACCGCTCTTGACTAGCTCCTGCGCTAGGTAAAGGATATTGGTAAAGCGGTCTGAGATCTTAAAGACGACAGGTATCTGCACCGTACGGGTGATCGAGATAGCTAGATCTACCAGCTCCTTCTCTAGATCACTACCACGCTGAGCTGGATCTGTCTCGATGCGCATCACATTGAGCTCGAGTGCATCCGCACCTGCCTCCTGTATGCTCTTGGCAAAAGTCTCCCACTCGCCTCCTCGGTAACAGTTAATACTGGCTATGACAGGGATGTCGACTGCCTTCTTAGCCTCACGGATCAGGTCTAGGTACTTCTCTACCTCATGCTGGCGCGTGTAGTGTAGCATATAGTCGAGACCCTCAGGGTAAGAGGTCTCCACCTCTGCCTGTGCTTGCAGAGCCGTCGCCTCGATCTGCTCCTCAAAAAGAGACTTCAGGATTACCGCACCAGCTCCCGCCTGTGCTATTGCCGTAACTTGCTGGAGTGAGGCCGTGAGACCAGAGCTACCAGCTATGATTGGATTGCGGAGGGCGATACCTCCGTAGTGTGATGTCAAGTCCACCATGCTATTTGTGCTATGTTACTACTCGCAAAGATACAAAATAACATCGATTGTACCAGCGTTTGGTCAATTCAAAAAGTTGTCGTATCTTTGCATCACCAAAACGCAAGAAGCATGGTGCCATAGCTCAGTTGGTAGAGCAAAGGACTGAAAATCCTTGTGTCCCCGGTTCGATTCCTGGTGGCACCACTTCAATAACAATCAGAGACCTCGCAATGAAGCATTGCGGGGTTTTTTTTTTGCGCCTATCGAGCTACAGCCCGACCACTTGGCGTGACGTCCCTAGTGAGACGTTACCTTAGGCAACGACCTTAACGGAAGCTTTATAAGCGACTCGTTGGGTAATCCGACATTTATCAGTACTTTTGTGAAAGCATAGTCTAACACTAGAACCCGAAACGATTAACTTATGACACATAGCACACAGCATAGTAGATGGAGCTGGCTAATAGCTCTACTCGCTCTCTCCTTTGGGATCATATCTGCACAGCAGAGTACCACACCTCAGCGAGTCACGGTCGCATTCTATAACTTGGAGAACCTCTTTGACACCATCGATCAGGAAAACAATGACGAGGAGTTCCTTCCCGAAGGCGCCAATCGCTGGACGCCCGAGCGCTACCAGCACAAGCTTCGCAACATGTCGCACGTCATCTCACTCATCGGAGGCGATGGCCCCGCCATCATCGGAGTCGCTGAGATAGAGAACCGCGGCGTCCTCGAGGATCTAATTGCCCAAGACTCACTACGAGACAAGCACTACGACATCGTACACTACGACTCCCCCGACCGTCGAGGCATAGACTGTGCTATACTTTACCAACCAGAGGTCTATAAAGTCTTTGCATCAGGAGCTAGAGCAGTAGAGATCCCAAACGAGCCATGGATCAAGACAAGAGATGTGGTCTACGCCTCAGGGCTCCTCGATGGCGAGATCGTGCATATCCTCGTAGGACACTGGCCTTCACGCAGTGGTGGAGAGGCAGCCTCCCTGCACCGTCGTATGGCAGCTGCTAAGACGATGCGTAGCGTCGCTGACTCACTTTATACGCTCTTCCCGGGTAGCAAAGTGATCATGCTGGGAGACTTCAACGACGACCCCATCAGTCCTAGCGTACGTGACGGTCTCGGCGTGCAAAATCATCCTGACCAGACGAAATCTGCTGACTACTATACCCCCATGCTACAACTATATAATAAAGGTATGGGTACGCTCGCCTATCGTGACGTGTGGAACCTCTTTGACATCATCGTGGTCAATGGAGAGCTCATCGGCAACAATCCTGCCACCTGGCAGCTATACCGCGATCCCGAGACGACCGATATGGGCTTTATCTTCAAGCAGCCCTTTATGATCCAGCAGAGTGGCCAGTACAAGGGATACACGCTCCGCACCTTCGTCGGGGGGCAGTGGCAGGGAGGCTACTCAGATCACTTCCCTGTATATGTCTATCTAGTCAAAGGTGCGACAAAACGACCATAACCCCTTCCACCCAGCTGTAGCCACACACCATCAGAGTGCCCACTGAGCATGACCGAAGATGAACTGCAAGAGCAGATTATGAATCCTGACACCCGCGCGGTCGCTTTTACAGAGGCGGTGCAGATGTATCAGGAGAAGCTCTACTGGTTGATACGTCGTATCGTCAGGCAGCATGACGATGCGGACGACGTGCTACAGGAGACCTTTCTGAAAGCGTGGCAAAACTTAAACTCTTTCAGAGGAGAGGCGAAGTTCTACACATGGATCTATCGCATCGCCCTCTTTGAGGCGATCAACTATAACAAGAAGAAAACGCGCATCGCAACCAACGAGTACGCCGTCAGCGAAGAGACCAGCTACCTCCTAGAGAGCGCCGTAGCCGACCCTTACTTCGACGGAGACCGGGGCGAGCTGATCTTACAGCAAGCGCTCGATAAGCTCCCGCCCAAGCAGCGACAAGTCTTTGAGATGCGCTACTTCGACGAGATGCCCTACCGAGATATTGCGGCCATCACAGAGACCTCAGAGGGAGCGCTCAAGGCATCTTACCACCACGCGGTCAAGAAGATTCAGCTGTATATCTCCAATCTGAATTAAACTTACCAAGCTTATCTCTATCCAATAAGGTGTAAGAAGCGACCTCCCCACGAGGTCGCATTTAGACTATACTTAATCACCTCTTATGCCTAGACCTTCAGAAGACTTGATCCGTCAGATACCTACGCTCTCGGAGCGGCTGGAGCATTACCATGTTCCTGAGGGGTACTTTGATGACCTATCCACTCGTATCCTATCGCAGATACCGCTCGACGAGCAGGCTCCTGCGACAGACGCTGTGGTGGCATCGAGTACGCATCGCAGAGCTAAGCTATGGGTGAAGCTACGTCCGTGGACAGCTATCGCAGCAGCGCTGGTAGCCGTAGTAGCTCTTTGGAGTGTATGGCAAGTAACCACGCAAGAGCCTCTGCGCTCTAGTGACGAGGTGGCGAGTTCGGTCTATGATCTCAGCGTCACACCACTCACTGACGATGAGTTCGCAGACTACCTGTACGAGACCTGTGTAGACATCCTCATCGATGACTACGCTATGGGGGAGACTTTCGAGGCACTCTCTGATGAGGAGATATAAACGATCACAACGTATGGACACGACGGATATGATGACACGACATAATCTTTACCGCTTTCTATTGGTAGCACTCCCCCTATTACTGTTACCTGGTATGGTCCTAGCACAGCAGCCTCGCAGTGAGACTGACAAGTGTGGGAGAGAGGAGCTACTCAAGCAGCGCAAGGAGTTTTTTGCTCAGGAGCTAGAGCTGACAGCTGACGAAGCTACCTACCTAGATCGCACCTTGCGAGAAGCTGACAAGAAGCGCATACCCCTATGGCGTGAGCTGCGCGAGCAGTACGAAGCGACAAGAAGTGAGTCTCTATCTGAGAAACAGGCTACCAAGTGGCTCGAGCGTGAGCAGCAACTCAAGTCTCAGCTGGCAGAGATAGATGACCAGACCATGACAGAGCTACGCAAACAGATCCCTGCACGCAAACTGGTCAACTACCAGCAGGTACAGCGTGAGTTTGCCCGAAAGTATGTCAAGCGCAGTCAACTCCAACGCACTGACAGGAAGTAGTAGCACAAAAGCCCCCCGAACACGAAGAAGCTCCATCGCAAATGAGATTTGCGGCGGAGCTTCTTCTCTTTATCTCTCAGCGCATAAATGAGGAGCCCTACGTATCCGATCGGACACGTAGGGCTCTTCTTTTGTCTATTGCTCCTAGACGACTGGGGCCAGCGTGTATGCTAGCGCACAGCGCCTAGAGCTGAGCGAGTGAGACTGTTGCAAATTTGCAACAGTCTCACAATCTTGCTTGCAAGATTGTCTAGACTTTGCAGAAAGGACGAAGCGCAAGGCGCTGAGGGTGAGGCCTGAAGGGAGCATACCTCCGTATGTAACCGAAGCCGAATCCCGAAAGCAACACAGCGATTCGCCTTTATGCAACAGTCTCTGAATAGGCTCGCGGGAGATTACATCATACCGCCCATGCCAGCGGCTCCTGCCATAGCAGCAGGATCGGGCTTGTCCTCCTTTATATCCGCGATAACGCACTCGGTCGTGAGGAACATACCAGCAATAGATGCTGCATTCTCCAGAGCCACACGCGTTACCTTGGCGGGGTCAATGACTCCGTGCTTCATCAGATCCTCAAAGCTGTCCGTACGTGCATTGTATCCGAAGGCACCCTTGCCGTCACGGACACGCTGTACGACTACCGCACCCTCCTTAGCAGCGTTAGCGACGATCTGACGGAGAGGCTCCTCGATAGCACGCTTGACGATCTCGATACCAGTGCGCTCATCATCGGTATCGCCCTTAAGCTTCTCGACAGAGGAGATAGCACGGATATAAGCGGTACCACCACCTGGTACGGTACCCTCCTCGATCGCAGCACGTGTAGCGCTGAGCGCATCCTCGACACGATCCTTCTTCTCCTTCATCTCGACCTCGCTGCCAGCACCTACGTAGAGGACGGCAACACCGCCTGAGAGCTTAGCGAGACGCTCCTGGAGCTTCTCACGATCGTAGTCGCTCTTCGTATTCTCGATCTGATGACGGATCTGGTTAGCACGCTCTGCGATAGCCTCCTTGTCACCATCACCATTGACGATCGTAGTCTTGTTCTTAACCACCGTAACCGTCTCAGCGCTACCGAGCATATCGATCGTAGCATTCTCTAGCGTCAGACCCGTGTCCTCGCTAATGACAGTACCACCCGTGAGGATAGCCATGTCACGCATGATCTCCTTGCGGCGATCGCCAAAGCCTGGAGCCTTGACTCCACAGATCTTAAGACCAGCACGTAGTCTGTTGAGGACGAGCGTCGTAAGTGCCTCGCTCTCGATATCTTCAGCAACGATCAGCAGCGAGCGACCCTGCTGGAGTACCTGCTCGAGGAGCGGTAGGAGATCCTTGATCGTAGAGAGCTTCTTCTCGTAAAAGAGGATATAAGGCTTCTCCATACGGCACTCCATCTTCTCCGTATCAGTAACAAAGTAAGGAGAGATATAGCCATTGTCAAACTGCATACCCTCTACGATGTCTACCGTCGTATCGATACCCTTGGCCTCCTCGACAGTGATGACACCCTCCTTCTTGACCTTCTCCATAGCCTGAGCGATCAGCTGACCGATCTCCTCATCGCCATTAGCCGAGATGGTAGCCACATGAGCGATCTGCTCTAGGTCGTCACCCACCTCCTTAGCTTGCTTGCGGATGCTCTCGACGACAGCCTTGACAGCCTTGTCGATACCACGCTTTACCTCCATAGGGTTAGCACCAGAGGTGATGTTTTTGAGACCTACGTTGATGATGCTCTGAGCGAGTACCGTAGCGGTAGTCGTGCCATCACCAGCATCCTCATTGGTCTTAGATGCCACCTCACGAACGAGCTGGGCACCCATATTCTCAAACTCGTTCTCTAGCTCGATCTCCTTAGCGACCGTCACACCATCCTTGGTAATGTGCGGAGCGCCATAGCTACGAGAGAGGATCACGTTGCGACCCTTCGGGCCTAGTGTCACCTTTACAGCGTCTGATAGCTGGTCTACACCACGCTTGAGGAGGTCACGAGCCTCTATGTCAAACTTAATTTCCTTTGCCATAATTGTATCTGTCTATTTTCTTGATTCTTAATTAGGATAAGACGGAGTGGACTAGAGCGTAGCGAGTACGTCACTCTGCTTCATAATCATGAGCTTCTCGCCCTCGATCTCTATCTCCGTGCCAGCGTACTTGCCATATAGCACGTGATCCCCCACCTTGAGGACCATCTCCTCATCTTTCGTACCCTTGCCCACAGCAAGTACCTCGCCCTTGAGGGGCTTCTCCTTTGCTGAGTCTGGGATGATGATACCACCTTGTGTCTTCTCCTCTGCAGTAGCGGGCTTGATCAGCACGCGATCTGCCAATGGTTTGATTGTCATAGTTTATCTTGGTTATATATTAATGTCTCACTTGTCGCGTCCCATCTATGCGGGAGGCACGCATTAAGACTAGAGCAAATAATGTGCCAAAAGGAAGAAAGTGCTTCTTGACAAAAGTAACGTGACAGAATAGCACGAATAAAACTGACGGGTAACCCGCTGTAGGGACGCTCGGCTCGTGTTTAGTCGGAGGGCGTCCGTTGTGTCAAAGGTTACAGCATCGTTGTTTTAATGGGGGCAGACGCACGAGCTGTGCGTCCCTACAGCGGGTTACTCGTCACGCTGTGATACAAAGGGTTACTCGTCTCGTTGTTGTGCAATAAGACGAGT
>UQDF01000059.1 GCA_900539765.1 uncultured Porphyromonas sp.
AGTTAGTTTTTTATGGGTGGCTTTCTCCCCCAGCACCTCAAAATAGGAATTAGCCGCATACAGTCTCTCCAGGAATCGGCTCTATGGACTAAACTTGCTGATCTACTGAGTCCCCTACACATATATAATAGCAGACAGAGGACTCAGCTCTAGAACACACATCACACTGCTGAAAAAGGAGATCCCCACGTAGGGAAGCAACTGAATGTTAGCTGTAACCAATTGACTGTTGGCTAGTGCCACTGGAAAAAGCTCTAAGCTCTGCTCCCCGTAAAATCTAAAATCCGTACCTTTGTGAGCCAAGCAGTAGTACATGACACCATGTCTCCCACATACCTTCTCATAGATCAGGGCAATAGTCGACTCAAGATCGCACTAGCGACCGATGAGCAACTCTTCCCGACACGACTTTACCCCGAGCCACCCACTAGCGAGCGAATACTAGAGATGATCGGCTCCTACCAGCTACTAGCAGAGCCCATCCTCGCCATCTACAGCTCTGTGGGGAAGAGAGAAGCCCCTTGGCTTGACCCTATCAAAAGCATCTGCCAGCTCTTTGTCACACTAGATGCTGAGACTTCGCTACCTCTATCTGAGATACAGTACGACAGGCAGAGCCTAGGCGTAGACCGCATAGCAAGTGTCGTCGGGGTAGCGCAGCTCACCACGGCTCCCGCTCTAATCATTGACATAGGCACTGCTATTACCTACGACCTGCTCCTCCCTGAGAGACGCTACATGGGTGGTAACATATCTCCTGGCCCTGAGCTACGACTACAAGCACTACACGACTACACGGCCCGACTACCTCGTGTACCTTGGTCAGGCATCCAAACACATCTAGACCTATGGCAGCAAGAGCTAGGGAAGCAGACGGATCAAGCAATATGGCTCGGTGTGGCACGGAGTATCGTACACGAGATAGACTCCTACATAGAGACTCTGCGCCAGCACTATCCTGGTCTAGAGGTGTGGATCACGGGAGGATATGCAGAGGATTTTGTCAAGTGGCTAAAATATCCGACCTTTGTAGAGTCAAACTTAGTGGAACGAGGGCTACGTGACATACTACGGCATCAAGTAGCACGTTCTTGTGACAGTTAGCTATCCGTGACTTGCGATCGTCATAGATACCACTCCTTATTTTATAATACAGCATATATGTCTCGACACATAGCACGCATCACCACCATACTGACGCTCCTAGCGACTAGCCTCTTAATGCCAGCGACTCTCTCCGCTCAGAGTAATACAACGGAGTCTCCCTACAGTCGTTTCGGTCTGGGCAGACTAGACAAACAGACGCCCCACGCCCTCAGAGGCATGGGCGGACTGACTACCGCTATACGAGACAATATGATCGTCAACCCTGCCAACCCAGCCTCCTACACGGCGGTTGACTCGATGACCTTCCTCTTTGACTTCGGACTCTCTATAGGAATGAACATGCTCGCCGAAGATGGAAAGAGGGATACACGTATGGTGGGCAACTTTGACTACGCTACAGCGCTGATACCCCTTGGCAAGCACTTTGCTGCCAGTGCTGGTCTCCTCCCCTACTCGACCGTCGGCTATCGCTACGGCACACGCATCCCTGTACCTGGGGTCCAGGATCACTACGCTGCACACGCTTACAAGGGGCAGGGCAATCTACAAGAGGTCTATCTAGGCTTTGCGTGGAAGGTCTTACCCTACTGGTCGCTCGGTGTCAACGCTTCCTACCTCTTTGGCAATCTACAACATGAACGTCGCATCACATACGACATCCAGGAGAGTCTCAACCCGACCTTCCTCGACAATCTCCGCATTCGCTCCGTGGGGGTACGTATCGGTACTCAGGGGATCATACCGCTCTCTGCAGAGGGACATCAGATCAATATAGGTCTCACCTACGAGCCTAAACTACCGATGTGGAGCCGACAGCTATCTCTCCAGACGGAGACTATAACAGGAAAAGGCGCTCAGGTCATCCATGCTGACACGATCTCTAGCAAGTCACTCTTTGCCCGTCCTCATGTAGCTAGCGCTGGTATAGCATATCAGATAGAGAATAAACTTATCGCGGGTGCAGATGTCAAATATAGTAGATGGGGCGAAGCTCTAGCCAATAACCAGTCACTAGACTACCAGGGGGTAGACCAGTGGCAAGTGGCTCTAGGTATGTCGTGGGTACCGAACGACCGCTCCTCACACTATGGACAGCGTATAGCTTATCGCGCTGGCCTGCAAGGTGAGAATGCTTACCTACGTATCCCCAACAGCCTAGGGGGCTACAACTCCTACTACCAGATAGGAGCTAATCTGGGACTCGGACTACCTCTCGTGGACAAGAGATCACATGTGGATGTAACTCTCGGATACTCCTACCTCCGCCCCTCCGACCAGATGGGACTCGCAGAGCACTATCTAATGCTGGGTGTAGCACTACGCTTTAACGAAGCTTGGTTCAAGCCCATCAAACTTGACTAAAAACCTTTTGTACATACCGATAATGATGAAACTGAAGAATCTACTAACCCCTGTACTAGCCTTCCTAGTGGCTTCGCTAACGCTCGGAGCGCAGACTGGCGTGGAGACGGGTACTCCTTTTGGCTCTGGGGATGACAGCATTCAGTGCCGACAAAACATTAGCCTCTTCACCTCTTATGTCAAGGGAAATAACTTTAAGGAGGCCTATCCTTTTTGGCTGGAGGCTCTAGAGAAGTGTCCTGCTTCAACAAAGAATATCTACCTCTACGGAGTGCAGATAATGAACTGGAAGATCGAGTCTGCCGAAGATGACGCTACACGTCAAGACGCTATCGAGAAGCTCCTCAAGCTATACGATATGCGTATCCAGTACTTTGGCGATGATCCTAAGTATGGTAAGGACTACATAACCACCGCTAAGATCAACGACTACCTGCGACTCTATGGCGACAAGGCTAGCTACGACAAGATCTACGACTGGGCAAAGCCTGTCGTTGACGAGATGGGAGAGGAGACCGAGAGCCAGCTGGTCTACTTCTTTGTCTTCGCCTCGATGAATAAGGCGATCGGCAATCCAAACTGGCACGAGCGCTATGTCGATGACTATATGACGGGAAATGGCATCCTACAGAACGATGTCGATGCTCTCTCAGAAGCAGGCGACACGGTCAAGCTACAAAACATACAAGCGCTCAAGGGTCAGCTCGATGAGCTATTCGCTACAAGCGGACTAGCTGACTGCGATATGCTGATCAAGATCTATGGCGATGGACTGGAGAAGAACAAGGACAACGTCAAGTATCTCCAGGCGATGCTCGACATGTTTCGCTATGCAAAGTGCGAGAATAGTCCTCTGTACGCTACCGCAAGCCGCTACCTATACAACATCAAGCCAACGGCTGCTGCTGCTATGGGTCTAGCCTCTGAGTGTATCGACAAGGGACAGATGAGCCAAGCTAAGCAGTACCTCAACGACGCTATCTCGCTCACCTCTGACAAGCGTCTTCAAGCGACTGCTTACTACACGCTCGGTGTCATCGATATGAAGGCTCGTAGCTACGCTTCGGCAAGACAGTACTGCAACAAGGCTATGGCGGTCAATCCTTCTTTCGGAGCTCCGCTCATCCTGATCGCTCAGATGTACGCAGCCTCTGCTAAGAGCATCTTCCCAGATGATCCTGTCAAGCAGCGTCTCGTATATGGACTAGCTATCGACAAGCTACAGAAGGCTCGTAGCATAGATAGCAGTGTCTCTGGTGAGGCTGGCAGACTGATCAGCCAATACTCAGGCTATCTACCCTCTCAGCAAGATATCTTCTTCCACCCAGACCTCAACTCGGGTGACTCCTTCTACGTAGGAGGCTGGATCGGTGAGTCTACACGCATTCGCTAAGAGTGCATCTGACAATGGATCTACCTAAGTAGACCTTACGTATACAAACGGGTCAGCCAGCTAGTGAGACGCACGTCCGCTAAGCTGGCTGACCTGCTAGCTTTTTACTCTTAGATGACAAGACACAAGTGCCAGAGCCAACAGATGCTCTTACTCTGCTCCAGCTTACTAGCTGTGGCTCTCCTCGTTGTGACTAGTTGTCAGCGCAAGGATCCACCACCACTCTCTGACGTAGGACTAGATCTTGAGACCGCCTACTCGATGTACACCCGCGATGTACGAGCTCTCGTTGCAGACTCAGGTATCACGCAGTATAGACTGATCACGCCTGAGTGGTACGTGTACAACAGAAACGACAAAGTGGGGCGAGAGGCTCACTGGTACTTTCCTCACGGGCTATACACAGAGCAATTTGACGAGCGAGACAGTACGACCGTCTTCGTAGAGGCTGACTCAGCTTTTTACTGGACAGAGCGTAAGCTATGGGAGCTACACGGGGAGGTCAACGTACGCAACCGTGCTGGCTCACGCTTTTACTCCCACCTCCTTTACTGGGATCAAGAGGAGAAGCGTATCTACACCCCTGACAGTGTCTGGATAGAGACTCCAGAGCGAAGCATCAAGGGGTGCAACTTCGAGAGCGATGAGCAGTTCACACGCTACACCTTCCACGGGAGCAGCGGTCAGATGCTCGTCGAGGACGACTCAGAACAGTAACACGTAGCAAGTCTTGATCAGTATATTTCTACTATCTTTGCAAACGTATGAAGGACCTACTATATGGCTGACACGATTTGGTTACTGATCTACATCGTCCTGCTCTTACTCCTCTCGGGATTCTTCTCGGGGACTGAGATCGCCTACCTCTCGGCAGATCGCTTGCGTCTCAAGCTCGACTCTAAGCGAGGGGGGATCATCGGGCGTACGCTCTCGATGCTCTATCGTCGTCCCGACCGCTTCATCACCACCCTACTCGTAGGCAACAACATCGTACTGGTCATCTACGGAATGGTCATGACGAAGCTCTTTGCCCCGCTCCTAGCTCCCATTAGTAGCAATGCGGTCTTTCAGATCACGGTCAATTCGCTTATCTCGACCTTTATCATCGTTATCTTCGGTGAGTATCTGCCCAAAACGCGCAATCGTATGAATCCCAACCAGCAGATGTATCGCAAAGCGCTGCCGTCGGGATTCTTTCACATACTCCTCTACCCGATCACGCTCTTCTCCACAGGACTCTCGAAGCTCTTCATGCTGCTACTGCCCAAAGATGCTATGCCAGCCACGGAGGAGCACCCCAAGCTCACGACTCTAGACCTAGACAACTACCTCAATATGAGCCAAAGCGGAGAGGGTTCGAGCGATCTCGACACAGAGGTCAAAATCATCCAAAACGCCATCGACTTCTCCACGACACAGGTACGAGACTGCATGATCCCGCGCAACGAGATCGTCTCTTGTGAGATCGGCACAGATGCTGAGACGCTCACCTCACTTTTTATCTCTACAGGACTGACCAAGATCATCGTTTATAGAGAAAACATTGACAATGTCCTAGGCTACATCCACTCAGCCGAGATGTTCAAAGGTCCTGACTGGCAGGCTCGTGTACGCACCGCCGTCTTCGTCCCTGAGAGTATGAATGGGCAGAAGCTCATGGGGATCCTTATGCAGCGCAAGAAGTCCATCGCCATCGTTATCGATGAGCTGGGAGGCACCTCGGGACTGATCACCCTCGAGGATCTCGTCGAGGAGATCTTCGGTGACATCGAGGACGAGCATGACCAAAACAAAATCGTCTCTAAGCACAACACAGATGGATCCTACACCTTCAGCGGACGACTAGAGATAGACGATGCCAACGATCAGTGGGAGCTCACGCTCCCCACGAGCGACGAGTATATCACCATTGCTGGGCTCATCATCCACCATCTCGAGCGCATCCCAGTGCCAGGAGAGCAGATACTTATTGGCAAGCTACACTTTGACATTATCAAGTCGACAGACACACGTATAGAACTTGTGAAGATGTGGAAAGACCTCTGATAACTGAAATTTAACTACCTTTGCCACCTAGATAGCTTTTACTTCCTATTCTACCCCCACAAAGGGTCGTCGGAAAGTAAGACTCCAAGAGAAGAAAAAAACAGATAGTACTATATAATGGCTACGCTACAGAAAATCAGAAATCGTGCCGGCCTGCTCATCATCGTAGTAGGTGTCGCACTCCTAGCATTTATCATCGGTGATGGTCTACGATCAGGCTCGTCACTGCTTCAGGACAACAAGATGGTTGCACTCAAGATTGACGGCAAAAAGGTCAAGTACGATGAGTATCAGCAGCTTCTCACTCAGCGCACGGAGCCATACGAGCGTCAGCGCCAAGGTAAGCTAACGGATCAAGATCGTGTACAGATTAGCAACCAGCTAGCTCAAGAGCTCATAGCCGACTACGTCCTAGAGCAGGAGGCTAAAGCGCTCGGACTACGTGTCACCCCAGCAGAGGTCTCTGCACTCATCTTTGGTGAGGGACTACCCACGTCACAGTGGGCGACACAGTTCTTCTCACAGTTTGGAGTAGATATGGGCGATCCTGAGCAGATCCGTAGCATCATGAGTGAGCTCGATATGAACAAGATCCAGAGCCTCCCAGCAGAGCAGCAAAGCATGATGATCTCCGTACGCAATCAGTGGCTAGAGACTGAGAAGCAGATCCGCACACAGCGACTCTCTGAGAAGGTGAACGCACTGCTCACCCGTAGCTATGCCATCAACTCGCTCGACGAGAAGTACACCACAGGTCTCGGCACACGTACCGTTGCTGTCGTACGCACACCGAGCACCATCCTGCCCAATGATCAGGTCTCGGTAACAGACCAGCAGGTACAGGCTTACTACGATAGTCACAAGGAGCTATATGCATTTCCATTTGAGCAGGCTAAGATCAATTACTACAGCATCCTAGTACGTCCTAGCGAAGCTGACTATGCAGCTGCCAAGGCGGAGGTAGACACCGCACGTCTTCAGCTACTAGCCACAACAACTCCCGCTAAGGTCGTTCGCAACTATGACAATGGCAACGCCTACGAGACCTACTTCACAGACAAGGAGCTAGAGCAGTATCTCTCTACCATACCTAACGCCATGACTATGCTACGCGAGGGTACGATAGGTAGTGTCAATGAGCCTGTCATCGTCAACGACAGCTACACACTCATCAAGCTCATAGACCGCAAGCAAGCTCCCGAAGAGGTAAAGGTCAATCTGATCCCGCTCGACACGACCAATGCGCTAAAGGCTGATAGCTTGATCGCAGCCATACAGAGTGGATCCGCTACGCTCGCTCAGATCGTAGCCACCTACTCGATGGATGAGCAGATTAAGGCAAATGGTGGTTATCTCATCAATCAGGACGGCTACACTGGTATGCCCGATAGCACCTTTACCGAGGCTGAGCTCTTCGGCATGGGTCTAGACACACTGACCAAGACGCCTATCAACCAGTTTGTCAAGATGGAGAGACCAGGAGCTACGCTGCTCGTCCGTAGGACGGCTCCTACAGCTTCTGTCAATCATTACAAGATCGCACAGCTCACGGTACCCATCAACTTTTCCGAGGATACCTTCCGTAAGGAGGAAGCTAAGATCCACGAGATCTTTACGAGCGACAAGAAGTTTGACGAGATGATGGAAGACGCTCAGGCAGCTGGTCTATCAGTCATCCGTGGCGAGTATGTCAATAGCACCTCAGCAGCTCTTGCCTCGATCCCCAACTCTCGTGAGGTCATCAGCTGGGCGCTACGCTCTAAGGCTGGCGCAGTATCTGACAAGCTCTTCCGCTGTGGCGAAAACGACTACCTAGTTGTAGCACAAGTTGAGACAAAGTATCCCGCAGGCGTCCAGCCCTTCGAGCAGGTGGCTGATCGAGTACGTGACATCGTTTTGATGGAGCAGCGTGGCGACCAGCTCGCCTCCAATCTTGCAGGCAAGCAGCTCAAGAGCCTAGAGAGCTATGCTGCCGAGATGCAGTCTAGCGTAGACACGCTCTACAACATCAGCTACGTCACTGCGCCCAATACACCCTCAGCACTCGTGGGTAAGGCTATGACGACGGCTGTCGGTCAGCTCTCTGCACCGTTCCGTGCAGGCACGGAGGTGGTTGTCGTCCAGCCTATCTCGGAGAACGTAGATGCTACTGTCACGAAGCCCTCTCCAGCGGCTACAGCTCAGAAGCGTCGCTCCTACGGACAGCAGATGGCATACAGAGCTATGCAAGAGCTCGTCATAAAGACTCCTGTTGAGGACACACGCTACCGCTTCTGGTAAGACTCTAGACAGACAAGCGCTTCCTTAATATATTATATAAATAGAAGACGCATACCTGTAGACAATCAGGTGTGCGTCTTCTCTTTTTGGACTAGCTCTTATTTCGAGGTGCTAAGAGATCTAGGCTGACGTATTCTAGTCAAGTGACACCATAAGACCCAATCGCCACGTGGAAAATATCAAATCTCCACGTGGCGATTTTTTATTTTCCACGTAGACGGGCATCATTTCCTCCGAAGTTTCATCTGATTCCTCCGAAGTTTCATTTCTCTCCTACGTGGACATTTTTCTTTTGCCACGTGCAGATTTAAAAATATCCACGTGGGGATAGACTTTTCCCCAGCACTTCATAATAGTGGTTAGCTATATTTTCTGTGAAGCTTGTACTCGATAGCTCTCTAATGCAACATTTCGTCACTTCAATCGTCTAATGAATATAGCGCCTCTCGAGCAATAGGTGACAGCAAGCGTAGCTCATCAGTTCCCGAGGGCTATCCGTAAGATCTATTTATTAGCAAGAAGATATAACCTTCCATACTATGAACAAATACCTCAAATACACACTTTTGACGCTAGGCATAGCCCTCGTCAGCGGTTTCGTCTCGTGGGGAGTAGTACGTGCCACCCTTGGTAATGCTACATCAGCAGACGACTCCTCCTACTCTACCCTAAGACAGGGCAACTACCCCAGCTCAGAAAACGACTACGGCTTCTTGCAGTCTGACTACGAGCTCACCTCTAGTCGCACCGTAGGCAATGCTCCCGATCTCTCTCCCGCAGCTGAGCTAGCAGTGCAAGCTGTCGTACATATCAAGGTCGAGGGCGAGCAGACCATCGATTATATAGATCCTTTTGAGTTCTTCTTTGGTGGGGGACGAGGTTTCGACCGTCCGCAGTCACGCACCGTCACCAGCTTCGGCTCTGGTGTCATCATCAGTACCGATGGCTACATTATTACCAATAATCACGTAGTCGAGGGCGCTAAGAGCATCTCCGTATCGCTCGATGATAGCCGCACCTTTGAGGCTAAGCTCATCGGAGCAGACCCGACCGTAGACATCGCACTGCTCAAGGTCGATGCTAAGGATCTGCCCACCATCCCCTTTGGCGATAGTGACAAGATCAAGCTCGGCGAGTGGGTACTTGCCGTGGGCAACCCCTTCAATCTGACAGGTACCGTCACGGCCGGTATCATCAGTGCCAAGGCTCGTAGCACCGCTGTCGAGGGGCCTCGGGGGACTGCTAAAATAGCACGCTACATACAGACAGACGCTGCCGTGAACCGTGGTAATAGTGGTGGCGCACTTGTGGATGCCGAGGGACGACTCATCGGTATCAACACGATGATCTTCTCCGAGACGGGCAATTACTCAGGCTACTCCTTTGCTGTTCCTATTAATACGGCAGCCAAGATCGTCAGCGACCTCAAGAAGTATGGCTCCGTACAGCGTGCCGTCCTAGGCATCGTCGGAGGAACGGTCAATGAGGAGATCAAAAAGGAGAAAAACCTCAAAGTCTCTCAGGGGGTCTACGTCAACGAGTTTTCAGAGGTCAGCGCAGCCTACGCTGCTGGCATCGAGGAGGGTGACGTCATCGTCGCCATCGATGGCAACAAGATCACCGAGATGGGCGAGCTACAGGAGCGCATCGGTCGTTGTCGTCCTGGAGACACCATCGTCGTCACCGTAGACCGCAAGGGCGCTAAGCGTGACTTCAAGGTAACGCTCAAAAACGATGAGGGCAGTACCGAGCTGATCAAGAGAGACAGCAACAGCCTCCTCGGAGCCTCTCTACGAGAGATCTCAGGCGATCAGCTACGCAAGCAAGGCGTCAGCTATGGCCTAGAGGTCGTCAAGGTGGGCAAAGGCAAGCTTCAAGAGGCAGGCATCAAGCAGGGCTTTATCATCCTCTCGATCAATAATAAGCCGGTACGCAGTGTCTCTGCTGCACGCAAGGTGGTCGATGCTGCTCAGAAGACTCGCCTTGGAGACAAAGCGATACTAGTCAAGGGCTTCTACCCAGGTGGATCTATGAAGTACTATGCCATCGACCTTAGCTAGTACGCACCGACAGGAAGCATCCTAACCAATAGACAGAGTGACCCGACAGACATTTCGTTTGATCGGGTCATTCTGACTTCATACCAGTACACTGTGACGAGCGAGCCTGTGGAGACTGTTGCATAAAGGCGAATCGCTGTGTTGCTTTCGGGGTTCGGCTTCGGTCACATACGGAGGTATGCTCCCTTCAGACCTCACCCTCAGCGCCTTGCGCTTCATCCTTTCTGCAAAGTCAGGACAATCTTGCAAGCAAGATTGTGAGACTGTTGACTTTTGCAACAGTCTCCTATGGGATTCGCCCGTTTTTTTATCCATTAGCACCAAAAGAGATCCTTCAATTTCGCAAATCATTTGTGAAGTTGTAAATCGGTCAAGCGCTTGTCTGTCTATTATTTTTTTCTTAACTTAGCCGACAGAGAGCGGATGAAGACTTCATCGAATCTTGTATCAGTTCTTTTACAAGCCATACACTAACTAATCAATCATAGATTATGAAAAAACTTCCAATCATTTTGTCAGCTTTCCTATTGGTCTTCGGACTAGGATCATGTAACAAGGATTGCGATGACGAACTTCTCTCAGAACCAACGTCTCTAGTGCTATCTCCAGAGGCGGTCACACTCAAAGTAGGTGAGACACAGCAACTCACAGCTACTGTAGAGCCCTTGGATCAAGCTTTCACCGTCACTTTCGCCAGTGACAATGAGCAAGTCGCTAAGGTAGACACTAAGGGTCTTGTCACGGCTGTCGCTGAGGGTACAGCAAAGGTTACTGCCTCCGTAGGCAAGTTCTCTAAGGAGTGCCTCGTAACTGTCACAAAGACTGAAGACGATGGCGGTGGCTCTACCACCTCGGGTAACGAGTTGCCTCTCCTTAAGTTTGACATAGAGAGTGATGACGACGCTGACGTTGTCGCTCACGAGAATAAGATCGGCCGTGTGATTGAGGATGTTCTGATCGAAGGTCAAGGCCCATTCGCAGGCTTTGTCAATAGAGATCTAACGATCCCAGTTGCTGTCTATGGACTCGGGTTCAATGATGGCACGAAAGTCATTGTTGCGTTTGGTAAGGAGACTCTAGATAATTGTCCTAAGACGATGGAGATGCTTGCTGAGTATGGCTTTACAAATCTAGAAGATGCTCAGTTTAGCGACGGGACACCTCTCAAGCATGGCGTGAAGGATGACGATGAGACGATATCTGTCCAGCTCCTTAACTCAGAAGAACCTGATTATGGTGCATCCCTGCAAATTCGCTTTTTGCAGACACCTCCCAAGCAGGATATTGAGATCGCACACCCTGTCATCCCTAGTGCTAAGGACTTCCCTGACTACAAGACCTTTACCACAGGTGATGCCACTAAGATAGCAGATTTCGAGTCTAACCTTGGCTTACGCGAGTACTTCGCTGAGCAGAGCGATGAAGCTAAAAAGAACCTAATGTTCATAACCAAGGAGGCTTCCATGGCTCAGAGCAACTTCCAGCTTGTATACTACGTATCCACACCTACTGGAGGTGGCCCATTCATCAATAGTGTCGTGAACTTCATCCGCAATGCTAACGACTTCGATGATCCTAAGCTCCAGGAGTGGTTTAAAACCAACGGATATGGTAAGGATTTCGTATCAAATAGTCAGCAGGGCTTTGCATACGCATACGATGATGCTACAGGCAAGATCCTAGCTCAGATCTTCATCAGCCAAGATGGCTCTATGGCAATGCTTCAGATCTTTGAGGACACGGAGACTCAGTCAGCTGCTCAGATGCGTAGCCTAGCTATGCGTCAGTACAAGACGATGCAGGCTCACAAGATCTTTAAGCAGCACAAGCTACACCGTCGCTAAGCTCAGAGGAGACCATCGCTTTCACTAGCGATAGTCACTAGCTAGCGCAAGCTACATACGAGGAGCACCATACAGTATGGACACTGTGTGGTGCTCCTCTCTTTTTTGTCTGCATGGCTCCTATATTGTGTTCCCTGACTACTTATTGATTACTCCTTGACTCTGCAACTCTCCTCTAGTAGGCAATTGCGAAATTGAGAGAACGTATATTCAATTAGTAAATGCAACTCATACCTACAAAAAATGGATCGCACCCT
>UQDF01000060.1 GCA_900539765.1 uncultured Porphyromonas sp.
AAGTCGACCGAGCTTCCGAAACGAGAAAAAACTTCGCTTTTTACTTGCATATGAACTTAGAAAGCAGGGCGACGTCTCGATGTTCGACAACGGACGCCCTCCGACTTGATACTCCTGTGCGTCCCGACACCAGCTACTCGTCACGGGGACACACCAGCGGTTACTCGTCTCGCTTTAACACAACGGACGCCATCTCACTAGACACAGGCCGTGAGTCCCTACGGGTCGCACGCTCGTGAGATTTGCGGAATCTACGATGTAAGGGGTGTGGCGTATGTGCAGAAATAGCGTTATCTTTGTTTCTGAATCAAACTAGGAGCGCTTCACTCGCTTGGCTGTTAACTTTCGAATGTGAGGCTTAGCTCCCCTTTTAATCTATAGTAAATCTTTCAACTCTGCTTCATCAATATGACAGACTACAATAAGGACTTCGTCCACTATGCACACGCTCATCTTCGGATGAATACGAATGCACTCAACGACTACATAACCGCCTCCACATCCACAGGCTACATCAACCCCACCATCATCGAGGAGCGTCAGCTCAACGTGGCGCAGATGGATGTCTTCAGCCGACTGATGATGGATCGTATCATCTTCCTCGGTACAGAGGTCAATGACTACACGGCCAATGTGATCCAGGCGCAGCTCCTGTACCTAGACAATGCGGACCCAGGCAAGGATATATCGATCTATATCAATAGCCCTGGTGGGTCGGTCTATGCGGGCTTTGGCATCTACGACACGATGCAGTATGTGGGGTGCGATGTCTCGACGATGTGTACTGGCATGGCAGCCTCGATGGCCGCTGTCCTCCTCGTAGCGGGTGCCGAGGGCAAGCGCTACGCACTACCCCACTCACGGGTCATGATACACCAGCCTATGGGCGGTATGCAGGGTCAGGCAAGCGACATAGAGATCGCTGCTAAGGAGATCCTCAAGGTGAAGGCTGAGCTCTACAAGATCATAGCTGATCACTCAGGTCGCTCCGTCGAGGATATCGAGCGAGACAGCGATCGTGACAAGTGGATGACCGCCTCTGAGGCTCTAGAGTATGGTATGATCGACAAGGTACTCACATCGACCAAGCAAGCAGCTAAGGACAAGAAGGCAGATGGCAAAGAAAAGTAACTCGATAGAGCGTCGCTGCTCTTTCTGCAATCGCCCTGAGAGCGAGGTGCCTATACTAATAGGTGCCGAGGGCTCTGCGCAGATCTGTAGTGACTGTGCGGAGCAGATCTACACCTTGCTCTATCAGAACGGGCTGGTCTCTGCACCTGTGCTTGACCCTAATGAGCCGAGGAAGCAGGGAGACAAAAGCACATCCTTTGCACCGCTCACCTATGAGTCACTGCCTAAGCCTCAGGAGATAGCCGCTTACCTTGACCGCTACGTGATCGGGCAGACCGATGCTAAGAAGTATCTCTCGGTGGCTGTCTACAACCACTATAAGCGTATCTTAGCTAGCCAGGAAAAGGACGAAAAGAGCGACGAAAGCTCCAAGCTAGACGATGTAGAGATCGCTAAGAGCAACATCATCATGGTGGGGCCTACTGGGTGTGGTAAGACGCTCCTAGCGCAGTCGATAGCTCGTATGCTGCAGGTACCCTTTGCGATGGTCGATGCAACCGTCCTGACTCAGGCCGGCTATGTGGGAGAGGATATAGAGAGTATCATCTCTCGCCTACTGCAAAACTGCGACTACGACGTAGCTGCTGCAGAGCGTGGCATCGTCTTCATCGATGAGATTGACAAGATAGCGCGCAAGGGCGACAATCCCTCCATCACCCGTGATGTGAGTGGCGAGGGGGTCCAGCAGGGCCTTCTGAAGCTGCTTGAGGGGAGTGTCATCAACGTCCCCCCTTATGGTGGTCGCAAGCATCCCGAGCAGAAGTTTATCCAAGTCAATACGCAGCAGATCCTCTTCATCTGTGCTGGCGCCTTTGACGGCATAGAGCGTATCATCGGCTCTCGCCTCAACACCCGTGTGGTGGGTTATAAGGAGCAGCAGATGGACTATCAGACGATTCAAAACAATCTGTTGGCACACATTACCCACCAAGACCTCCGACGCTACGGCTTGATCCCCGAGATCATCGGACGTCTGCCTATCCTCACCTATCTAGACGCACTAGATAGTGACTCGCTCCTGCGCATCCTCGTAGAGCCTAAGAATGCCATCACAAAGCAGTACCAGAAGCTCTTTGAGATGGATGGCGTACGACTCACCTTCGACGAGGAGGCACTTAAGTATATCGTCCATGTCGCTGTCGAGACGAAGCTCGGGGCTCGCGGACTGCGCTCGATCGTGGAGAAGATCATGATCGACGCTATGTACGAGATACCCTCTCTCAAGCGTAAGACGCTACGTATCACAGAGCAGTATGCTCGCTCTAAGGTGACGCCGAGTATGACTGCCTCTCTAGCAAACTAAATCTATCTCTGCCACAAACCAGTGCATCACTCTATGTAATCGTTAATCCACCAGTGGAGAGCGCATACAATGTCTCTCCGGATGACCAATCTCACGAACCATGACACACAATCTGACAGAACTACTGAGTAAGATCTTCGGCTTTGAAGAGTTCAAGGGTAATCAGAAAGAGATCATCCAAAGCCTGCTAGAGGGTCACGACACTTTTGTCCTGATGCCTACGGGTAGCGGTAAGTCTCTGTGCTATCAGCTCCCTGCACTCATCATGGAGGGGACGGCAATCATCGTCTCCCCGCTGATTGCTCTGATGAAGAATCAGGTCGATGCCCTGCGCGAGACGACTGGATCTAACGATATAGCGCATGTGCTGAACTCGTCGCTCAATAAAGCACAGCTCGATCAGGTCTATAACGATGTCTCCGCTGGTCATACGAAGCTACTCTATGTGGCTCCCGAGTCGCTCGGCAAGGCTGAGAACATAGAGTTCTTTCGTCAGGTCAAGATCTCTTTCTTTGCGATTGATGAGGCGCACTGTATCTCAGAGTGGGGACACGATTTTCGCCCTGAGTATCGCAAGATACGTCCCGTGGTCGATGAGATAGGTCGTAGACCGATCATTGCACTGACAGCGACAGCTACGCCTAAGGTGGAGCACGACATTCGCAAGAATCTAGGCATCCTCGAGGGCAGGATCTTTAAGTCTAGCTTCAACCGCCCCAACCTGTTCTACAGCGTCGAGGAGAAGGGCGAAGATGTCAATGCCCGCATCATACGATTTATTCGCAAGAGACCCAATAAGAGCGGCATTATCTACTGCATGAGCCGTGAGAAGGTGATGAATCTCTCCAAGCTACTCCAGATGAACGGCATCAAGGCACTTCCCTACCATGCGGGACTAGACGCTAAGGAGCGTTCGGCCAATCAGGATGCTTTCCTAAGTGAGGAGTGCCGTGTGATCGTTGCCACGATAGCCTTTGGCATGGGTATCGACAAGCCCGATGTGCGCTACGTCATACATTACGATATGCCTAAGAGTCTCGAGGGCTACTATCAGGAGACAGGACGTGCAGGTCGTGATGGTGGCGAGGGATATTGCTTAGCCTTTTATAATGAGAAAGATATACAGAAGCTGGAGAACTTTATGCAAGGAAAACCTATCGCCGAACAGGAGATAGGTAGGCAATTACTCGCAAAAACTTCTACCTTTGCACTCACGCCCATGTGTCGACGGGCATATCTGCTCTATTATTTCGGAGAGAGATATGATCAGGAGAACTGTGGAGCGTGTGACAATTGTGCAAAAAACAGGAAAACAATGGAGGCTAAAGAGCTTTTGAAACAACTGCTCCAAACGGTCTTGGAGCTCAAAGAACAATTTAAGAAAGATCATGTCATCGATGTGATCCTAGGTTGCGACACCGCTCCTATTGAGGACTTTCATCACGACAAACTGGACTCTTACGGCATAGGTAGCGACTACTCACGGGAGATATGGGAGCTAGTCGTAGAGCGCGCATTGGTACTGCAGTACCTGACCGAGAGTACAGAGACGTATGGTATCCTGAGTGTCACACCGAGTGGTAAGAAGTTTATCAAGAAGCCGACCTCGTTCAAGATCGTAGCTCCCGAAGAGGAGGATCTAGATGACGATGAGGATCTGGACGATGATGATGAGGTAGATAGCTCTGTATCTGGAGGTCGTGGACGTACAGCCTCTACAGACCCCGCTCTATACAATATACTCAAGGATATGCGTAAGAAGCTCAGCATCAAGCTCGGGCTGGGGTCTAATGGGGTCTTCCCAGATGCTGCTCTTGAGGAGATGTCTACCCTATACCCGATTACGTTGCCTGAGCTTAAGAACATATCGGGTGTCAACGTCGAGCAGGCTGACCGATATGGAGAGGAGTTCGTCCGTGTCATACGTAACTATGTCGAGGAGTATGAGATCGAGCGACCCGAGGATTACAAAATCCGCACACTGCCTAACAATACCAAGCAGCATATCTCTATCGTACAGCAACTAGACCGTCAGGTAATCCTCGAGGATATAGCTATCTCACACTCTATCAGCACCGATGATCTACTCACTGAGCTGGAGCGTATCGTCAAGTCTGGTACCAAGGTCAAGCTGAACTACCTCATAGCCTCCGAGCTAGGCGAGGATAGCTATGACGAGCTGAAAGAGTATCTAGAGGAGCATCCTGGGTGCACGCTAGACGACCTCATCAGCGAATACGAAGACTTCTACAGTGAGCCAGAGCTACGACTCGCTATGATCATCTTCTCCTGCAATCAATAAGACAACATTAGCAATACAACTCTTATGTCTATCTATAGATCATCTACATCACCCGCACGCTGGATGATAGCATCCATACTATTGTCTTTGCTGACCAGCCTCTCTCTGACGGCTCAGACACCACAGCAAAAGACTTCTGCAGGATCTGTCGTCGATGAGGTTATATGGACCGTAGGCGATGAGCCTATCCTCAAGTCTGAGATAGAAAACCAAAAGCTCTATATGCGCTCTCAGGGGATGCCTCTCGAGGGAAACCCTGACTGCTACCTTACGGAGCAACTTGCTGTCCAAATGCTCTTCCTCAACCAAGCTAAGATCGATAGCGTCTCGGTAGATAATACTAAGGTAGACCGATTTGTGGACAACTTTATGGAGAGCCTCGTTCAGCAGATCGGCTCCCGTGAGCGTCTTGAGGAGTACTTCAATCGTCCCTACTCCAGCATTCGTGAGCAGCAGCGCATCATGGCGGTCAATAATGAGATCGTCCGCCAGATGCAGCAGAAGATCATCCAGGGAGTGGCGGTAACCCCTACAGAGATCCGCTCTTACTACGCTCAGATACCACAAGACAGCTTGCCATACATACCAGATGTCGTCGAGGTACAAGCACTTCGGATCACTCCAGATATTGAGTTAGCTGCTGTTGACCAGATCAAAGAGCAACTCAGAGGTTATTCCGACGACATAGTCGCTGGGCGTCGTGACTTCTCAACGATCGCTCGACTCTACTCTCAAGACTCTCGCACCTCTCTTCGTGGTGGTGAGTATGGCTTCGTAGCTCGTAGCTCCCTAGAGCCTGAGTTTGCTCAGGTTGTCTTCGCATTGACCGACACCAAGCAGGTCTCTCCTATCATACGCACCGCCACAGGCTATCACATCGTACAGCTTATCGAGAAGCGTGACAACACAATCAATTTCCGCCACATACTCCTCAAGCCGAGCGTTGCTCCTGATCAGCTCCAGCAAGCTGTCAACAAAGCAGACTCTGTCGCTGTGCAGGTACGCAATGGCAAGACCACTTTTGACGAGGCGGTCGTCCTATGCAGTAATGTCGACGAGACGAAAAACAACTTTGGTCTCCTCCTCAACGAAGACTACGAGAGCGACCGCTACGGCACGGCACTCTTTACCATGTCGGAGCTACAGCAAGACTTCGCCTCTTATGTAGACAAGATGCAGGTGGGCGACGTCTCTCCAGCCTTTGTGTCTCAAGATGCAAACGGCAATACGCAAGTAGTACTCCTCAAGCTCAAGCAGCGTGTCTCTGGGCACCGTGCTGATATGGCTACCGACTTTCAGCTCATCAAGCAACTAGCTCTGCAGGATAAGCAACAGAAAGAGCTAGACAAGTGGATCGTTCAGCACCAGAAGAGTACTTATATACGCATCAGTCCTGACTATCAGCAGTGCGACTTCAAGTATCCAGGTTGGATCAAGAAGTAGTACCTACGCTTCCTCAAGGGAAGACGATAGCCTACCCACATCTCGGCTCATTAGATTATAGAGTCTATGCCCCATCAGCCTAGCGAAGTGACCACTACACGGCGACTACTACTCACCCTCAGCGGGCTGCTAGCGGTCGCTGTGCTACTCTTTGTGGGGCTGCCACTATGGGGCGGATCGACGACACTACACCCTTCGTCTCATATAGCGGACGCTCCAGCACCTCCCCCTACGATGGTCGGAGGCAAGCGCCTCATCATCCTCGATCATGCCGATGTCCTCAGCCACGACCAGGACATACACCCTGACATTGTCATCCTAACGGGCAATGTGCGTCTCACGCATGGTAGCTGGATTATGACTTGCGACAGTGCCAATCTCAATGAGACAACCAATTCCTTTGACGCATTTGGTCATGTGCAGATATTAGAGGGAGACTCGATCTCAGTCACTGCTGGAGAGATGCTATACGATGGTATGACCGCTCTGGCAGAGCTGCACGATAATGTAATATTGACGAAGGACGTGACGACACTCTTCACCGAGAGTCTCTTCTACGATCGCAACCAAAAGGTCGCTTACTACGACAACTTCGGGACCCTTGCCGACTCGGTCAATACGCTCACATCTATCTATGGTGAGTACAATACCAGCTCTGACGAAGCGCTCTTTCAGAATGAAGTACACCTAGAGAACGACCGCTTTACCCTCGACACCGACATACTGTATTACAACACAAAGACCTCGATCTGTCGTATCGTCAGCCCCACTCTCATAGAGACCAAAGACTCAGTTACGATCGAGACTGATCGTGGCTTTTACAATACAGACACCGAGCAGAGTATCCTCCTCGATCACTCGCTCATCACGCACCCCAATGGCACCATGACGGGCGACTCGATACTCTATGATAAGAAGAGACAGATCAGCCAAGCTTACTACGATGTAGTGATCGACAACCAAGAGGACAAGGTCACCTACTTCGGCGACTACGGCTATATGGACGAGGCAAACGGCTATGTCTACGCCACAGGACGAGCCTACGTCATGGACTACTCCGAGGAGGACACCTTATATATGTCTGCCGAGATTATGGAGGGCATCAAGCGCAATCGGGCTCCGCTCCCAGGCACCTCCGACTCGCTAGAGGTCAAGTACACCAAGGGGTACCACGATGTGCGCCTTTACCGCAAGGATATACAGGCCATCGGCGACTCCATACACTACTTCTCCGTAGACTCGCTCATCAAGCTCTTTGGCAGCCCCATCTTGTGGAACGACTCCACACAGCTCAAGGGCGATACCATCTATGCCCACCTAGCCAACGACACAATCGACTATGCCTTCGCTTGGCCCAATGCCTCGACAGTACGCTGGATCGATGAGATCAAGCAGGATCGTGTCAAGGCAGATACGATCCAAGCTTACTTTCGTGAAGGCACGCTCGACCACGCTTTCTACCGCTCCAATGTAGAGTCACGCTACTACCTGCAGCAGGAGAAGACGAAGCATTACTACGCCCTCGCTCAGGTGAGGAACCCGCAGATGGATGTCTACATTGTCGATGATAAGCTTGACCGCATCTTTTGGCATGGCAAGGCGGAGGGGACGATCCACCCGATCCAAGACCTCACCGATGCACTGCGTCAGATGAGCGGTGCTGAGTGGCATGGCGACCAGCGTCCGCTC
The DNA here is from genome assembly GCA_900539765.1 of uncultured Porphyromonas sp. GTDB lineage: Bacteria > Bacteroidota > Bacteroidia > Bacteroidales > Porphyromonadaceae > Porphyromonas. Next base: position 7,869 of record UQDF01000060.1, read on the forward strand.
ACGCCCGAAGATGTCATCCCCGACCGCACGGCTCCGCTACAGTCTACCGACTCGCTCGCCACACTGCAGGATCCAAGCAGCAAGATGAGCCAAGGTTTCGACGGACTAGCTGCTTGGCAAGCCTTCTACAAGGAGTACCAGCAAGCCCTCGAGAAGCCTAAGCCAGCAGACGTTCAGTCGATGGTAGCCCCCGACACGACTGTCGTAGTCGAGACACCTCTCTCCATCTACATACGTCGCCCGCTAGAGAGCGACACCAGCTCCGTACAGATTCTTACAGAATCGCTACAGAGCTATATACACCTTTTACCACTATACTCATGGGACTCATATTTAGACCACGACAACCCCGCACCTTCCGCCACCAACCCATCTATTGGGATCCTAAGAAGGAGCAACTCCAGCGACGCATCGAGCAGATCAGACGAGAGCTCGAAGCTGCCGAAGGCTCCGACACCGCAGCCCACACCGACAGCAGCACAGCTTGCGACGATACCGACAGAGTCCACAGTACCCCCAGAGAGCAAGTAGAGGCTGACTATGGTTCTGGCGAAGCGTTTCGTGAGAGTCTCTCGGAGAGTCTCTACGGAGGCACACGTCATCTCAAGAAGCAACACGATCGAGGCATAGACAACTACGCCCGCTCGGGCATCATCTTGCGCTCTATCCTGACACTCATCCTCTTAGGCTTCATCGTCTGGGTACTATACTATAGACAGGGTCCCCTCTTCTCCTTCCTATGAGCGAAATCATACATCTCCTCCCCGATAGCATCGCCAATCAGATCGCCGCTGGTGAAGTAATCCAGCGACCAGCCTCTATGCTCAAAGAGTTGGTCGAAAACGCCATCGATGCCCACGCCACGCAGATAACCATCGAGCTACAAGATGCGGGCAAAGAGCTTATGCGCGTCATCGATGACGGTGTCGGTATGAGCCCGCTAGATGCTCGTATGGCCTTCGAGCGCCACGCCACCAGCAAGATATCCTCCGTCGACGACCTCTTCACGCTCCGCTCTATGGGCTTTCGTGGCGAGGCGCTTGCCTCTATCGTGGCGGTAGCTCAGATCGAGCTAGTCACACGACAGGCCGATAGCGATATAGGCTACAAGCTCTTGATCAACGGCTCCGAGGTCATCAGCTCCTCCCCCACCGTTGCCGAGGTGGGGACCTCTATCACGGTAAAGAATCTCTTTTACAACGTCCCCGCACGGCGACGCTTCCTCAAAGGCTCCGAGACAGAGCTGAGACACATCTACCGCCAGTTCGAGCGCATCGCACTAGTCTACCCCGAGATTGCCTTCACCCTCTACTCCGAGGGCAAGCTCATACGCAACCTCCCCAAGAGCGATCTCCAGCATCGCATCGTAGACCTACTAGGCAAGAGCTACTCCAAGCAGCTCATCCCGATCGAGTACCAAGGTCCCCTAGCCAACGTCTCAGGCTTCATCACCTTACCACGCGATGCTAAGCGCAGAGGTGCCCAGCAGTTCTTCTTTGTCAATGGACGCTATATGAAGCACCCCTACTTCCACCGTGCGGTTATGAACGTCTTTGAGGACCTCATTGCGCCAGGTAGCCAGCCCAACTACTTCATCTACTTTCAGGTAGACCCCAGTCGCATCGATGTCAATATACATCCGACCAAGACGGAGATCAAGTTCCTCGATGAGCAGGCTATCTTCAAGCTCCTTATGGTAGTGCTACGCGAGCACCTCAGCACCACCAGCGCTATGCCCGCCATCACCTTTAGCACCGACCAGCTTATCGAGATACCCGCTTACGATGCCACACGCCAGAGCCACACGACACTCCAGCCACCGCCCGTACAGATAGACCCTGAGTACAATCCCTTTAAGCTCATCTCTACAGACGATGAGCAACCCCTCGACCCACTCTCCCCTGTGAGTAGTGGCTCACCCGCTCATTGGGAAAGCTTTATCGACGACTTCCAGCAGCGACGAGGCGAGTCAACGCTTCCCACAAGCCAAACCACGGGAGCAGCCTCCACAGCAGTGGATCCACTCTTTATGGTCTCCGCTAGCTCCCCTCAGCCTGCTGCCAATAGCACCAACTTGGTCTACACCTTTCAGGAGCGCTACCTCTTCACCACGATGAGCGACCGTCTTGCGGTCATACAGATCGAGCGCGCACTGCTACGCATCTACTACGAGCAGCAGATAGCCACACTCGCACTCGAGCCCGATCAGGCGCAGCCACTACTCTTTGCCGAGGAGCTGTCGCTACCCAGTGAAATCTACCCGAAGCATCACGAGTTGGTCGAAAGCTTGCGACAGATCGGCTTCGAAATCACGCCGCAAGAAGCATCCGCAGGCACAGACACGGACGACAATGTCTACCTCATCACCTCTGTCCCCAAGCCACTCCGCCCCATCGGTGTCGCCGATATGATCACCCAGACGCTCGGCGAACACCTCGATCAGCTGGAGCGCGAAGAGATCGATGCAGAGCTATCTCAAGAGACGCAGCTAGCGCAGCTCTTCCTTTCCAGCGAAGCCCTGCGCCAAGCCAGCGAACTGGTACGCCACACACTCCACGCACGCGCTACACAGCCCAGTCAGATCATCTCCGACCTCTTCCTGACGCCCAACTCGCAGTTCGACCCGCTCGGACGCTCCATTATGGTCTCGCTCACCTCCGAGGAGATCGACAAGTGGTTCTAAAACTTATAGGATCCTTCTGAGACAAACGCTTGTTGTCTCATTGTAAACCCCTAGTAAGCAGACGGTGCAAAGGTAATATGTCAAGCACTAGAGAGCGCTCTCTAGTGTACGCAGGGTCTGTCTGTAGCCTGCAAAAGCCCTAGCAGATCCTAAGAAGAGACTGTTGCAAAAGTCAACAGTCTGGACAATCTTGCTTGCAAGATTGTTCAGACTTTGCAGAAAGGATGAAGCGCAAGGCGCTGAGGGGGAGGTCTGAAGGGAGCATACCTCCGTATGTGACCGAAGCCGAATCCCGAAAGCAACACAGCGATGCGCCTTTATGCAACAGTCTCAAGAAGAATAGAGTTTGTCAGCCATTCTTGCCATAAGACCGAAGGAGGTCAATCGCGAAGGGTGCAGAGGTGGAGGAGCTTGTAGAGCGCGAAGAGGCGTAGTGAGGGGTGGCGCGAGGTGAGCTGTCGACGCAGCAACGGCTTGAGCAGCGGAGCTAAAGCAGCGAGGAGCGGGACGAGCTTAGCACGCTCTAGTCGTAGGTAGAGCTGGAGGAGACGTATTGGATAAGGCGCGAGTAAGGCACGATGTCGGTAGAGGTTCTCCACATAGCGCTCGGTGGTGTCGAGGAATTGGTCGCTGGTCTCCTTGAGCGCATGGATGACGGGGTTGTCGATATGCGTGATGGCGACACCTCGCTCGGCTAGACGATAGCCGAAGTAAGCGTCTTCGTAGCCCATACCCATCTCCGTGGGGAACCCCTCCTCTAGAAAGATCTGACGAGGTATCATAAAGCTCATACTAACGAAAGCATCTGCTGGTGCTTGCTGCCGCTCGGCAAGGCTACGTGTCTCCACCTTGTGCCCATACTTATAGCGCAATAGTCTGTCTCTAGAGGGACGCTCGGTAGGATAGCTAAAGCCCCCTACCACTACCCTATCGCTATGCGCCGCCTGCAGGTAGTCTACGACGAAGCGACTGGAGGCTGGCATCGTGTCGGAGTCAATGATGAGCAGCTGATCGCCCTCAGCTTGCTGCGCTAGGTAGTTGCGCATACGTCCTGCGCCAAGATTCGTTGAGGAGCGGACAAGACGTATGAGTTCCTCCTGCTGGAGGGTGTCGTAGAGCTGAGCGTAGTGAGGGTCGGAGGAGTCGTCCCCGAGGATAATCTCGCCATCTATATGCCCCAGCTGTAGCTGACGATGCAGAGCCTCTACGAGTGGACGGCAGTCGTAGTTTCGTGTGGGGATCAGTATGGAGATTTGCTTTGCTGACATAAGATAGCTAGAGGGCGACAGTTTCTTTGCGCAAGCGCAAGGCGCTCCACAAAAGTACTCATTTCGGGCTGTATAGACACAACACAAGAGGGAGAACCCCAGGGCTGACGCATTATAATCGCTCCGTCAGGAGCTACACATAGCGACAAGCGAGAAATAGATAAGTTCATTATAGTATAATTGTATCACCCCAGGATTCTCGCGATCCTCACGCCTTGGGGATTTATACATCTTTAAGGGGATCACCCCCCCTCCAACTCCTTGATTATCGAATATCCACGTGGAAATTTTCAAATCTCCACGTGAGAAATAAAAATTCTCCACGTGAGCGAGAAATAAAACTTCGGAGGAATCATATGAAACTTCGGAGGAATCATATGAAACTTCGGAGGAAATGATTCGCGCCTACGTGGAGAATAAAAAATAGCCACGTGAAGAATGTCAAATTCTCACGTGGCTATTTGTCCTCTTCCTGAAAAAAGTACACAGTTGGGAAGGTGTTACTGAGATGGT
>UQDF01000061.1 GCA_900539765.1 uncultured Porphyromonas sp.
CCCAGGGGTGGGTGCTTTTATACGCTTCGTGTTGCACTTACTACTGGAAATTGCGTAGATCTATTTGGAGCTGTTTGCTCAGACTTTCTGAGCTTTCGGGCTTATATGGCGGGAATTGGAGGGATTGTCGTTTAGAAAAAAAAGAAACTAATAAACAAACAAACGGTCGCCACTGAGTAGACAAGCGGTCGCCACGTGGGAAATCGGAAATCCTCACGTAGGGAAAAAAGATTCTCCACGTAGGCGAGAAATGAAACTTCGGAGGAATCAAATGAAACTTCCGAAGAATTTTTCTTCGCCTACGTGGAGAATAAAAAATAGCCACGTGGAGATTTGAAAATCTCCACGTGGCTGTGCTATTTTACTTGCCTTACTTGCTTTGCTTGGCGACACGCTCTTGGTCGGCGATGAAGGCGGCGAGACCGCTATCGGTGAGCGGGTGCTTGAGCAGACCGAGGATAGCCTTGAGCGGGCAGGTGGCTACGTCGGCACCGACGCGCATACAGTCGATGATGTGCTGCGTGTGGCGGATGCTGGCTGCGAGCACCTGTGTGTTAAAGCCATAAGTCTCGAAGGTCTCTACGATGTCGGCGATGAGCGAGACACCATCTGAGCTGATGTCGTCGAGACGACCCACAAAGGGAGAGACATAGGTAGCCCCCGCCTTAGCAGCTAGGACAGCCTGACCGAGGTTGAAGATGAGCGTACAGTTGGTCCGTATGCCCTCTTTGGTAAGCTGGCAGATGGTCTTGATACCATCTTCGGTGCAGGGTACCTTGACCACGATGTTCTTGTGCAGGGCAGCTAGCTCGCGAGCCTCGGGGAGCATCTCCTCGTAGGTGGTGCTGAGCACCTCGGCACTTACGTCGCCATCTACGATATTGCAGATCTTGAGGTAGTGCTCACGGCAGGCAGCATCGCCAGCGATGCCTTCCTTAGCCATGAGTGAGGGGTTGGTTGTGACGCCATCGAGGACACCGAGTGCTTCGGCTGTGCGGATATCGTCGAGATTGGCTGTATCGATAAAAAACTTCATAAAGGGGTATATGTTGAAAGGTAAATTCTATTCGTGCGAACCCTCAGAGTATTTCTCAGGATTCATAAACCAGTCGGCATACATGCCGTAGTCGTGTGCCGTGCGCTTATTGAGCGACTGGCTCTGCTCGGGAGGCACGTCCTTGATATACTTAGCGGGCGTGCCAGCATACATCGTGTAGGGCGGGATGATCGTGTTGGCTAGGACGACCGCCCCAGCAGCTACTATAGCGCCCTCACCGACCACCGCATTGTCCATAACGATGGCACCCATACCGATGAGCGCATAGGCTCCCACCTTGGCACCGTGCAGGATCACGTTGTGACCCAGTGAAGCGTAGTCGCCCACCTCGCATACAGAGCGCCCGTGGAGCGTGTGGAGCGTGCAGCCGTCCTGTATATTGACGTGATTGCCAATGTGGATGCTATTGACATCGCCACGTACGACAGCGTTGAACCATACGCTACACCCTTCGCCCATCACCACATCACCGATGATGCGCGCACCCTCCGCTACGAAGGTACCCTCCCCGAGCTGGGGCGTGAAGCCCCGCACGGGGATGATGCTTCTTGCTGGATATTGGTATGCCATACCGATTAGAGAGGTAGGGTCTTGTTGCGTAGCCACTCAGCCTCCTCGGGGGTGAGTAGAGGAGAGAGCTCCTGATAGACATGCTCCTGATAGTCGTTGTACCAAGCGATCTCCTGGTCGGTCAGGAGTGACTTGTCTACGAGCGCATTGTCCAGGAAGCAGAGCGTCATAGTCTCAAAGCCGTAGAAGGTGCCGAACTCGGTCTGCTCCTTCTCGACCGTCAGGATCAAGTTCTCGATGCGGATACCATACTGGTCAGCACGATAGAGACCTGGCTCATTGCTGGTGAAAGTGTGCAGATGCATCGGGGTCGGATTATTGTCTGTGCGAATGTTTTGCGGACCCTCGTGTACATTCATAAAGACACCGACACCATGTCCCGTACCATGACCATAGGAGAGACCTCTATCCCAGAGTGCCTTGCGGGCTAGTATGTCTAGCTGGTTACCACGGGTACCCTTGGGGAAGCGTGCCGTAGCAATCGCTATGTGTCCCTTGAGGACTAGCGTGAAGTCTGTACGCTGCTGGTCGGTGACTGGACCGAGAGCGATCGTGCGGGTGATGTCTGTCGTACCATCGATGTACTGTCCACCGCTGTCTAGTAGGAGCATCCCTTCGGGCTCTAGCTTGTAAGCACTCTCGGGCGTGGCGGAGTAGTGCACGATAGCACCATGTCCCTTGTAGCCACAGATGACACCAAAGCTGTCGCTGACGTAAAACTCTTGCTTGGCACGGAACTGCTGGAGCGTCTCGCCAGCCGTGTACTCGTCGACGTGCTCGCCCTTTTGCAGAGCCTGCTCGAGCCAGATGAAGAAGCGAGTCAGGGCGACACCATCACGATGCATAGCACGGTGGATGCCAGCGATCTCTGCCTCGTTCTTGATCGACTTGAGATGCGATATGACTGAGTCGCCAGTGATGACAGGACGCTCGCCAAGCTCCTCACGGACACGCTGTGAGGTGCGCTTAGGATCGACCATCACCTTGAGACCTTGTGGCAACTTGCTGAGGAAGTCGTAGAAGGTGTCGTAGTCGCAAACCTCTACTCCCTCGCCATTGAGGATCTGGCGTAGCTCGGGGACAGTCTTCTCAGGCAATGCAAAGAGATAAGCCTGCTCATTGTCGATAAAGCCGAAAGCGATGCCGACGGGGTTGTAGGAGACATCGTTGCCCCTGATATTAAAGCTCCAGCAGAGCTCGTCGACCATCGTGATAGCGACCGCCTCGGCGCCATAGCTCTGGTAAGCCTCGCGGATGCGTTGCAGACGATCACGGGTGCGCTCGCCTGAGAACTTGACATCCTGTAGGTAGAACGTATTGGTCGGCACACCAGGTCTGTCGCTCCACACCTCCTCGATGAGGTCGTACTGGGAGACCAGCTTGATGCCGTGATTAGCTAGCGACTGAGCAAGCGGTGCGTACTCAGCCATGGAGTAGCAGGCACCATCGACACCGACGACGGCACCCTCGCTCAGATGTGTAGAGAGGTACTGCTCGATCGTAGGCGTGTCAGGCTCATCGCCACGCTGTAGTGTCATCTCGCTACCTTGCAGCTCGTTGGTCGCCTGCAGGTAGTAGCGTGAGTCGGTCCACATAAAGGATTTGTCTAGTGTCACGAGAGCTGTGCCAGCAGAGCCGGTGAAGCCACTAATCCAGGTGCGCGACTTCCACCGCTCGGGGGTGTACTCGCTCAGATGAGCATCGCCACTAGGTATGATGTAAGCATCTATATGATGCGTGCGCATCGCTTGGCGGAGCGCCTCGATACGCTGATTGATAGGACTGTTTGTTGGCATATATATGATTGTTTATTCTTTGAATCTATAGGTTTGGGTCTAGTCTGCGAGTGGTTGATGCTCTGGGCGAAGCAGGTCTAGGACCGTCTTGACAGGGGTAAAGGTGTCACTCGGCACCTCGACGAAGATCGTATTCCAGTCGTGCATAGCTCCATTCCAAAGGCCTGGGTGCTCTAGCGCTTTGAGCGGACGCCCCTCGACGCTCTTCTCACTGATGAAAGCGGTCTGCGGATTGACATACTTGTGGAGGTCAAAGGGCTTGCCCTCGTAGTCTCGTATGTAGCAGCAGAGGTCGACTGGGTTGAAGTGTGTCCCCTCGCGCATCATCTCAAGCGCCTCGGGATTGTTCTTGTCCACCTGTACGCTCTCTAGGATCTGCAGGGAGGTGGTGCCGTCGGCTTCGCGTACTAGATAGGGGCCACCGCCTGGCTCCCCCTCGTTGCGTACCATACCGCAGACCCGTATGGGACGGTCGAGCTTAGCTATCAGCTTAGGTACTAGCTCCTCCTCACTGAGTAGCTCAGCGTGCGGGATCTGTATGCAGAGCGTCTCATCAAGGAAGGTCAAGATCTCCTCCGTCAGTGCTTTGCTTACCTTCGAGCGCTTGAGCTGCTGTAGATAGCCGAAGATGCGGTCACGTACTGCGAGGAGGATACCGCCGAGGAGCTTTTTGTAGAGGACCGTATTGCTCTTCAGATGGTCGGGCGTGACATTGTCAATGTTTTTGATGAAAACGACTGAAGCGTCTAGGCGCCCAAGATTGCCAATGAGCGTGCCGTGTCCACCTGGACGGAGGAGGAGCGTGCCGTCAGCACGGCGGAAGGGCGTGCCGCGCTCTATGTCTAGAGCGATCGTGTCGGTGCTAGGCTCCTGGACGCTGTAGGTCACTTGGTAGCGACAGCCAAACAGATCCTCGAAGCTCTGTATACGTCTATCCACGAGAGAGCGAAAGACCTCTAGATGCTCTGGCGACACGGTAAAGTGTAGTCGTACACGTCCGTGTATGTCTTGCTCATAGAGTGCGCCCTCGACCATATGCTCCTCGATCGGGGTGCGCTTGGTGCCATTGGGGTAGTCGTGGAAGAGGAGCATCCCCTTGGGTAGCGAGCCGTAGCCCATACCATGCGTGTCGAGGAGGTTGTCGATGATGGTGCCGTACTGCTCGCTCTCGACCAGCTTGCTCATAGTGCGCCAATTGTTGCGCAGACAGGTCTCGCTCAGCTTCTCATAAAAGGCAAAAGACTCTAGATGATCCACAAACGTCTGCTGCTCGGGTGTTAGGTCATCGTGCGAGATCTGCTGCTCCTTGGGGAGTCCGTAGAGAGACTTAAACATACGGCTCGCTGCACCTGAGGCGGGGACAAACTTGATGACGTCAGCTTCAGGCTTCTGTAGGTAGTCGTGCCATAGGTCAAGGTACTGAACCATCTCGTCAGTCGCTAGGCGTACGATGCCTCGCTCGAGCTTTGCCGAGTCAACGATAACAAGATAGGGAGTGCCATCGACAAGTAGCTTGAGCTGTCGCTCCGCTTCGCTAGAGGAGATGCCCCGCTCAGCGAGGTAGCTGAGGTCTTCGGAGGTAAATGCTGTGGTGTCAGACATACGATATAAGGTGTGAGAGTAATAAGCTCCTCAAAGATACGAAAAAGTCGTTAGAGATTAGAAGCTAGTGCCTAGGAGCATTAGTGTCACTAGGAGTACTAGTGTCATTAGGAGCACTCGTACGACTAGCCAGCCGCTAACTCCCAGACTCTCGAGACGACAACGGGCGGACTCATCTCGGTGAGCCCGCCCGTACTATGTTTTGTCGATATGGTATCGCTGTTTTGTCGATATGATATCGCTCAGTCTTGCTCTATCGCTTCAGGCGTCGTGCCAATGGAGCCGATGTGCTGTTAAAGTCCTCGATAGGACTGAAGCTGATATTCGTAATACCAGTCACGGCTCCATCATCGATCTGCACCATCACACCCTCCTGCTCGTTGACATAAGTAGGTAGGAGTATGGTCCTCTTAGGATCATATACGAAGCCTCGACGCTCTAGACGATCCACAATCATAGGTGAGTGTAGTGCTTTGAGGTCTGTACAGATGATGAGAGCAGCTCCATAGAGTGGCTCGGTGTCAGAGGGTAGCAAGATGATCGTCGGGAAGTACTTACAGCGTGTCTGTACTGCTGGGAAGGGCATATCGTCGGCCAGCATATCAACGACTGCAGCCGTATAGTCTAGGTTGGCGTACTCCTTCATGACACTCTCTAGCGTGTCTCTCTCGAAGCCAAAGAGTGGCATCGGGAAGTCGACCTCTTCATAAGGCATCTTGTCGTCAAGGTTCTCAACATAGTATTGAATCCCAGGGCGGAAAGTTGCCTTAGCCGTCTCGTCCTTAGGGATATTCATATCGATGTGAGCGACGAGCTTGAGCGCCTTGTCGTAGTAAAGAGAGTTGCCCTCCTTATCTTGTAGACCTGAGGGTCTAAAGCCTTGTGCCGTCAGGTAGGCATCGATCTGCTCAGGCGTGGGGCGATGGAGCGTATCGCAAGAGACCTTGCTCTCCTCGAGGAAGTGGTTTGTCTCAAGGTCAAACCAGTAGGTGGTCTGTGTGTACACTTCGTGACCCGTCTGGAACTTGTAGACCCCCTTGTCGGGCTTGCTCGCCTCAGCATCGTAAGTATGTCCCAGACGAGCCTCAAAGAGCTGAACCATCTCTAGGGTAGCCCCGTAGGGTAGGAGAGGCATCCAGATACCAGTAGTCTGATCCTGAAGGGGATCGACACGTAGCCAGTTGGTCTTCTTATTGTCGTTGTTAGCCCACCAGAAGATCGGCTCGGTCTGCTCACCATCCACGAGGACGACTGAGGAGACACGGCTACCGCGCGGTGCGCTGATGTAGATCTCCTCCGAAGCTTTGGCGGTGCGGAGGTTGCTCTTGACGAAGCCGTTGTTGAGCAGATACTCTTGGATAAACTGCTGGGCACTCTCTTGCGAAGCAAACTGCACGCGTGCCACCTGATAGTGACCGCTCTTGTCAAAGTAGTAGACGATCTCTCGCACTGCCTTGGCATCTTGAGGCGTAGCGGTCAGGGTCATCAGCTCGTCTGAGCGGTCGACCTTGTTGCCACGCCCCTCCTCGATCTGCGTCACCTCATCGATAGAGATGCCGTAAAGCTCGATGGGGAGCATCCACTGCGAGATCCGTTCGGGCTCTTGCGGTCCGTCGCCACCCGTGATCGGGTTCTCCCAGTCACAGCTAGTGAGCGTGAGTACTCCTGCTATGAGAAGTAGGAGGATTGATCTGATTCTTTTCATAGGGAAAACGTTTTATAGTTAAACTGTTTAGTGTATCTGTTCGCTTAGCGCCCATCATCAGCGTAGTGTGTTGATGGCAGCGATGAAGAGTATCTTGCCTGTCTCGGGGTGTACGATAGAAGCAAAGAATGGTCTGTCGAAAGCGATGCTACGAGACTCAAGCGGATCGCCTGCACTAGGCATCACGGGTCCTATAACCGTTGCAGCAGCTCCCTCGACGCCTTTCTCATCCCACTGGAGTGTCGCTTGGTGGTATAGGCGGTTTTGTCGACCTGACTGCTCGCTCATCTGCTGCGCTAGAAACTTCGGGTCAAACATACGGCTGAGCTCCGTGAGAGGTACTCCCAGCGTCTTGCATAGTCCTAGCCCCATCAGCTTAGGCGTCAAGTCTAGCGTGGGGATCCCAGCGTTCAGGCGGGGCAGGCGTATGTCTAGTGCGTAGCGCTTGCCAGCCGTGGTGAATCTGCGTAGCTCTTCGGTTGTCGGCAGGCTCTGGGAGAGCGGTAGCGTACGGTCTTTTGGTAAGATGAGCAGCATACGAAATGGTGTCTCACCATGCTCTCGCATCTCCTCACTGGCCAGTAGACCAACGGAAAGCACCTCAAAGCGATCATCTGCAAAGTAGTCGATGGAGCTGTCATTGTAGATAGACATCATCATAGCTGGCTCCTCCTCGCCAGCGCCATTGGTGAACTGGCCTGCTTTGGTCCGCTCTTCGCTCGTCTTCCATTGCCACGCAGCTGCAAAGAATGCGGTATTAACTAGGAAGGCTAGCGGGTCTTGCTCTACAGCATGACTAGGGTCTAGCATATGCGGTATCTTGCCGTAGGTCTTGCGGCTGATCCAAGCATTGACCGCCTCGTATGAGGCTGGATCGCTGAGGTCAAGCGTCGCTGTCGGAGCTCCAAAGAAATCAAAGAGCTGACGTGGGTAGGACTTGATCAAGTGACTTTGATACTTTGAGGAGACCCAAAAGCTATTGGACGGGAAGTAGCAGGCATATTCACCCGCACTACACATCACTGCGTTGAGCTGCTGATAGTATCCTGCTACAGAGGCAATGCTCTGTGTAGCGGGTAGCTTTAGTGCCGATCTGTATTCATCAAAAGCTTCGTCCGACAGACCTGTCGCATTCATTCCGAGGGCCGTCTCGATAGAGATCGGTGAGAGTACAAGGTTAGCACTAGAAGCCCGATTCTCCAGAAGAGCCTCAAAGAGCTTAAGGCTAAAGGCATTGCCAGCCTCTACTAGTGGCATACTCTCTGCGGGCAGGGAGATATGAGACTCGTTGGCAATCTTAGGCATAGAGGTGCCAGCTACCGGTGCCTCGCCGCCAACTAAGAAAGTGATAGGACCCTCCTTGGGGTCTCGCAGCTCCTCGTCGCAAGCGCTCAGTGTGACAAGTGCCACCGCAAGCGTTAGGACTAAGCCAAAAGTCGAAATGTACTTCATAGGTTATACTAGTTTACTTATTAGTTATTGCAAACAAGCCCCCAGCTCTGTCGGGGGGGGCTTGTCGCACTTATAGCGTTAGCAGTCTTACTTGGAGACTACCACCTTGAGCGTGAGGATGGCTCCGTCTGCGCTCTCGGCATGTACGAGGTAACTACCCACTGGTAGCTCAGGTAGTGCGTAGTGCGTGCCACCATTGGTAGCGTGCAGGATCATCTCACCCTGTAGGCTGTAGAGCGTGATCTGTGCCAAAGGAGTCTCTGAGACGATCGCTCTCTGGTCAGCGTCGTAGTAGATGCTGGTAGCCTCTGCTGTCGTAGGAGTGAGGATAGCAGTCTCGTTTGTGACGATCCAGCCGTTGCTCTGTGCTGGTGTGATGTCAGCCTCGGCAGTGCCTGGGTTGTCGCTGATGTTGAGCTGCTTAGCCCACTCGCGATTGTTGTCATGTACCTCCATCTCTGAGACATTGGGGAGTGCCTTGATCAAACTATTGAGTGCTGTGGCAGGTAGCATATTGTTTTGCAAGAATAGTCCCTGTAGCCCATCGTAGTTGGTGATCTTAAGCTCGCTGATCTGGTTGTGATCGCAGTAAAGCATCTGCACCGCCTTCTGAGCCGAAAGGTCGAGCTGCGTGAGCTTGTTGCGGCTACACTTGAGCCAGACGACCGACGGATTGTGCGAGAGGTCTAGCTTGGTCAGCTCATTGCCCGAGCAGGTGAGCCAGAAGAGGTTCTTCTGATGCTGTACATCTAGCTCTGTGAGCTTGTTGTCGTCGATCCATAGGGTGTTCAGCAGAGGCGACTGTGAGAGGTCGATCGAGGGGATCTGATTGCCCGCACAGCGCAGGTTCATAAGGCCCTTGAGTGGCGTGACATCTAGGCTAGAGAGCTTATTGTTGCCTAGGTTGAGCCACTTGATGAGTGGCGTCACCGTCAGGTCGATAGCTGTCAGCTCATTGTCCTGTAGGTATAGGCTCGTCAGCTGAGGTAGCGCTGAGAGATCTATCGTAGCAAACTTATTGCTAAAGAGCGTCAGATCCGTGATGATCATCTGCTCGTCGAAGGTAATCTTAAAGAGCTTATTGCCTGGAGCGTAGACCTTAGAGAGGTTGGGCAGCTCAGTGAGCGTTAGCTCTGTTAGCTCATTGAAGCCACAGTTTAGCTCGGCAAGGTCGTTGATCCCCGTCAGGTCTAGTGTCGCGATGCGGTTGCTGTCGCAGTCGATCGTGTTGAGCGGAGCGGTCTTAGGTAGTAGTATCTCCGTGATCGCATTGTTAAAGCACTTGAAGCTCGATAGACTGCTCATCTGTGAGAGGTCGAGCTGACCAGGGATAGCGTTGCGACTGATGTCGAAGGCACGCATATTGGTACACTGCGAGATGTTGAGCGGCTTGGAGATAAGGTTCTCCGAGCAGTAGACACCTGTGAGAGACTCATTGTGCGAGAGGTCTAGCTCAGAGAGCTTGTTGTTGCTACAAGAGAGCTTAGAGAGCTTAGTAGCATTGGTCACATCAAGAGCTGTGAGGCCGATATTGTCCGCCAGGAGGATGAGGATATTGTCACCGTAGATCTTGATCGTGTTGCCAATAGGCTTGTTGGTGACGTTCTTAGCGCCTTCGTACTCGACCTTGTTGCCATCGCCCCAGTCAATGGAGAAGGTCGTCCCCTTAGGACCACCCGTGCCTATCTTGATCTCCTGCTCCGTACGCTCCACGGTCATGACGATCGCAGCTGTCTCCTCGACAGGAGCCACAGCCTTGGCGATAGCCCCTGGATTGACAGTGAGCTCCTGTATGCGGGTATCTCCGTAGATGTCGATCGTGTTGTTGTAGTCAGAGGATGTACCTGTACCGATGAGAGACGAAGTGGTCAGCAGGTGCCAGTCACTAGTGGCTAGCTCCTCAGCCTTAGTCTCATCTTTAGTATAGCCTGAGAAGGTTGTCGGCTTGACAAAGTGCTTGCTAGGGGTCTCTACTCCAGAGATAGAGTTGAGCACCTTAGTCCCAGCTGGCAGGAGCAGGTCGGGAGTGGTCTCAGCCGCGTTATTGGCCACGCACTGAGCTATCGTGTTGTGTGCAAAGATGCCGTCGGCCGTCATCACGACACCGCCACCCTTGAAGCCTGTACAGTTGTAGATCAGGTTGCCTACGAGCTTGCTCGTGCCTAGTGTCCATACGGCACCACCACCGCGATTTGCTAGAGTAGGATCTTCGTAGATGGGGTCATCGGCAAAGCAGTTGTATAGGATATTGTTTTCGATCGTAGATGCGCTGGCAAAGATAGCACCGCCACGCATAGACTTACAGTCATATACCTTATTAGACTGTAGCGTCGCATCCTCAGCGTAGATAGCACCACCCGAAGCTGCATAGCTATTGGTGATCTCGCACGCCTTGACCGTAGAGCCAATAGCACTGATAGCTCCGCCCTGATCGAGTGCGATACAACCATCGAAGGTGGAGTGCTCTACGGTACCCTGCTCGATATAGACACCAGCGCCAGCGGCTACTCCGTTTGGCATAGAGATCATATTCTTGGAAAAAGCGCAATTCTTGACCAGCGCCTTACCATCTCCCTTAAGTATCGCAACGGCACCGCCTAGATAAGGCCATGTGGTCCCTGTAGTCTCTATCTTGGTGTAAGCGTAATGCTCGGTGATGTCGCAGTTGAGTAGAGCTACATTGCCCGAGGCGTAGAGAGCTCCACCACAAGCCTTGACGTTCCACACGTCAGCATTGGCACCCTTGAGGGTAAAGCCGTCGATGGTGGTACGCTCGGCAAAAGGCGTAGTACTGTAAAGGATGTGGTTGTAGTTACCCTCATTGCCAGTGATCTCCCACTCCTCGCGAACCATAGAGCCAGCGCCCTCGACACGTGTCCAGACGTCAGGGACATCATCATCGGCAGAGAGGATCGTCTCATTGGTGCTATAGCAGTTACCGATCATCTCAGTAGCAGTGCGGTCGTCACGACTAGTCTCATCGCCCGCAAATCCTCCGTAGAGAGATACTCCCTCCTTGAGCATAAAGGCGTAAGAGCGCTTCTTAGAGGTCTTGATGAGCTTGGTAGGGCGATAAGTCCCCTTAGCAACCCATACCTCGTCACCAGCGGAAGAAGCATCGATCATAGCTTGCAGATCGCTCGAGGCATTGCTCCAAGAGCTACCATCACCGCTACCAGTCGTAGAGACGTAGCGAATGGTCGCTTGCTGGGGCGCCGTGCCAGGCTCGGGATCACCATTTCTGACGCAGTAGACCATCGCCTTCCAGCCTGGAGAGTTGGATCCGTTGAAGAGAGCTACCGACAGGCAGCCGTCCGCAGCAGTGGAGGTGACAGTAAAGCGGGGATTGGCCGGAGTCCCCTTGACTGTCATAATCGGGTCTACATCCTTGGGCCAATCGTAGTAGTACTCGCCATCTTCGTCGGGACCATTCCATAGGGTGATAGCACCATTGTAAAAGCGTAACTGGTCAAACTCTCCTATCTCCATCTCCTCAAAGACGATGGTGATATGGGAGTTAGAGTTGAGTGGCTTGAACTGTACGATAGTCATGGAGTAGTTGCCCCTCATACCCTTGCTGGGACCGCCGTCATCGTAGTAGGGGCGTGGTAGACCAGCCTCGACGGTGTAGTCAAAGACGGGTCCCTCACTGCCAGTGTGGAAGATTTGTCCCCCTTGGCTCTCCTGAGCTGTCACCCCAAGGGTGGCTAGGAGGTAGAGGAAGAGAAGAGGTAGAAGTCGCTTCATAAGATAATTTGATTAGTGTTTAGTGGTCTATGATGGGGGCGACCAGAGGCGAGCGCTTGCGAGCGCCCTTTCTATTGGTCTCTAGGCAAATGTACTTATAATTTTCTTATGACTCTCTCGTAAAGCAGGAAAGCTTGATCATCGAGTCAGATCTGCTCCCTTGAATAAAATCTGATTGATCTTCCCAGATTGGATCACTTTGCTCATACTCTATCTCGGACATAGTGTGTCTTACCCTGAAAAAAGTTGACTCGTAAGAAATATAACTATGAGTACAATGA
>UQDF01000062.1 GCA_900539765.1 uncultured Porphyromonas sp.
CCCAGGGGTGGGTGCTTTTATACGCTTCGTGTTGCACTTACTACTGGAAATTGCGAGCGCATATCACGAGTAGTGCGCTGTGGGAACGTGCAACGAGTCTATCCGACAGGTGGAGGGGCGATTACACACGCTTAAGAGTCCGTTTTTTGATCGGTCGGGGACGTATATATAATAATAGTAGACTGGAGATGCTTCCGTCACTTGATAGCTCCATGCGCCCGTGTCATCGGATCGTTTGGCGGAAGCTGTCGACGACCTGGCGCATATCCTCGGGTAGATAAGCGAGGGCGCACTGCTCTATCTCGGAGGGTATCCCGAAGTGCGCCTCGGCGAGGCTCCCCGCGATAGCTCCTATGGTGTCGCTGTCGCCACCGATGGAGATGGCGAGACGGATAACCTCCTCGAAGGTGTGTCCCTCTAAGAAACAGACTATCGCTTGCGGGACGGTCACCTGGCAAGTTTCGTCAAAGCTGTTGTGCTCTCGGATGTAATCAACCCGCTGTGTGAGATCGTAGTGATAAGTTTCCTCGAGATGCTTCTTGAGGTCGGCTTTGCTCGCCCCACCTCTGAGCTGGTAGATGGCGTCTGCGATAGAGACCGCCCCTTTTATCCCCTCGGGGTGGTTGTGGGTGCACTCAGCGCTGGCCTTAGCTTGCGATAGGACGGCATCGCGAGTAGGTAGCCAGCCACACGGTGAGACGCGCATAGCACTGCCATTGCCAAAGCTGCGGTACGGCACTGGTGGGGTCGTGTAGATCCACTGATGAAAGCGTCCGCCGTAGGCTCCTTTAGGATGGGGGTAACGCCTGCACCAGGTCTGCAAGGTGTCGGCAAAGTCTGCACCTCTCAGTAGCGCATCGGCAATGGCGATGGTACAGATTGTGTCGTCCGTATAGTTGCACCCATCGGCAAAGAGCTCGAAATCTGTACGATGGGTATTTGCAAACTCAAATCGTGAGCCGATGATGTCTCCTACTATTGCTCCTAACATAACTTGCTTGTTGTTTGGCACAAAGGTAATGCTTCTCTGCGAGTCGGGATGCAGACCATCGGGACGCAGACCGTCGGAACGCAAACCTTCGGGACGCCCGGCTCTGAGCGTCTAACGGGGAGGGCTCCCCATATAACAATCGTCATATGCGCTCGGAGAGAAATCCAATTCCCACGTGGAGATTCTCGATTCTCTACGTGGCAAATGGAAATTCTCCACGTGGGCGAGAAATAAAACTTCGGAGGAATCAAATGAAACTTCGGAGGAAATGATTTGCGCCTACGTGGAAAATAAGAAACAACCACGTGGAGATTTAAGATTCTTCACGTGGAGATTGTGTTTTTATGTCGCTTGACTAAAAATAGCCAGCCTTGGCTTTCTTTCTCTAGGACCTCACAATAAGAATTGACCTAGGCTAGTAAACCTAGGGAGTGTGCCATAGCGGGTGACGTATGCGGCGGTACGATTTTATTGCGTACCTTTGCGGAGGCGATTGTACAAGGCAGTTTGCAGAGAGCTGTGGCATATGCCAGCGTGCAGGTATGCAGAGGCCCCTGTAGTTCAACGGATAGAATAGAAGTTTCCTAAACTTTAGATCTGAGTTCGATTCTCAGCGGGGGTACGCTTGCGGGTTGTCAAGTTTTTTGTACCTTTGCAGTCGGTTTACTTCCTAAGTAAGGTTTGTCAAGCGCTAGTCGATAGTAGACGGTCACCTTACGGGACTATATAATAATAGTAATAGACAAACGTAATGTACGCAATTGTTGAAATCCAAGGTCAGCAGTTTAAGGTAGAGGAGGGTCGCAAGCTCTTCGTGCATCATATCCGCGAGGCGGAGCAGGGTGCAGAGGTTACCTTTGACCGGGTTATGCTCCTCGACAAGGACGGAGCAGTCGCAGTAGGTGCCCCGACGATCGAGGGTGCGCAGGTAGTATGTGAGATTGTATCTCCCATCGTGAAGGGTGAGAAGGTGCAGATCTTTCATAAGAATCGGAGGAAGGGCTATCGCAAGCTCAGAGGGCATCGCCAGCAGTTCTCCGAGATACTAGTAAAGCAAATCGTAGGATAATTAAAGACTCTAAGGAATCATGGCACATAAGAAGGGTGTAGGAAGCTCCAAGAACGGACGCGAATCCGAAAGCAAACGCCTAGGCGTTAAGATCTTTGGAGGCGAAGCCTGTAAGGCTGGTAACATCATCGTACGTCAGAGAGGTACGCAGCACCACCCAGGTGAGAACGTGGGTATGGGCAAGGATCATACTCTCTATGCACTGACAGACGGTACGGTCGTCTTCACTCAGACGAGAGGAGATCGTAGCTTCGTCTCTGTAGCGGCACACGAGTAGTCATCACTTAGTGACACATCGCTAAGCTTTACGCTACACAACACAGCAGCCCCTCCGCCTCCTATCCCTTCGTATGATAAGGGTTATGAGGTAGAGGGGCTTGGCATTTTTTCATTCTTCCGACATTACCTTAGTGGCACGCTGGATTATTTACCTTGCATTGGGTAGACCGTGTGCTATCTGAAGAAATATTACTATCTTTGCATCGTAATGAACCGGTTGAGGTCATACGGCTCACAAGCAGTTGACTCAGCTTAGGTATGGAGGAGGAAGCCATGCGACAGCGGTTCCCTCCTTTTTGTATATAACCATCGAGTATCATGATAGATCTAGCAGTACTCCGCACAGAAATAGAGCAGATGCTCCACGAGGACGAGTTTGTCGTGGAGATAACTAGTAGTCCAGGGGATCAGATCCGAGTAGTGGTCGATGCTATGGGCGGCTTGCCCATCTCTCGCTGTGTCGAGATCTCTAGAGCCATCACGCAGCTACACGATCGTGACGAGGAGGAGGACTACGCCCTAGAGGTGTCGTCACCCAGTCTCTCCGATCCGTGGCAGGTCTACGAGCAGTACACACGTCATCTAGAGGCACCCGTGCAGGCGGTCGATGCGTCTGGTATGAAGTGGCACGGCAAGCTCATAGAGGTAGGAGCCAAGGGGGCTGATCAGCTCCCTGAGTATGTCGTCCTAGAGATAGAGCGCACAGAGACCATACAGGATGGTAAGAAGAAGAAAAAGCAGCAGATCATCGAGCCACACCGCATCGAGCGTGATCAGCTCAAGCGCATCTCGTACGATCTCGACAAGGCACTCTGATAGCGATCCCCTCCCCCATCATTACTTAGATAAGACACTAGTCCCACAGAAGAGACCCAACATACATATATGGCTAGAAAGAAAGAATCAACGAGCTTAAAGGTTCTACTCACCGAATTCAAAGAGCTGAAGAACATAGACGAGGAGACGATGCTCCACGTATTAGAGGACTCCTTCCGGAGCATCCTCGCTAAGATGTTTGGTTCAGACGACAACTTTGACGTGATCATCAATGCGGATAGCGGAGACTTTGAGATCTGGCGTACCCGCGAGGTGGTTGCTGACGATGCTGTCGAGCGGGAGAACGAGCAGGTAGCCTACACAGAGGCTCTTGAGATAGATCCCGAGGCTGAGATCGGAGATGATGTGACCGACTCGGTAGACTTCCTCTCCTTCGGTCGGCGTGCCATAGTCAATCTACGCCAGACCCTCTCGAGCAAGATCTTGGATCTGCAGAAGGAACACTTCTACCAGACCTTCATAGAGCGTGTAGGAGAGCTAATCACGGCCGAGGTCTATCAGGTATGGAAGCGTGAGACTCTACTCGTAGACGAGGATGGCAACGAGCTCATTATGCCCAAGAGCGAGCAGATCCCTGACGAGTACTTCCGCAAGGGCGATAGCGTTCATGCCGTCATAGCTCGTGTGGACAATGAGAACAATAACCCTCGCGTCACGCTCTCACGCACTAGCCCTGAGTTCCTCAAGCGTCTCTTCGAGATCAACGTCCCCGAGATAGCAGATGGTTTGATCACGATCAAGCGTGTAGCACGCATCCCAGGCGTTCGCGCCAAGATTGCCGTCGAGTCGTACGATGATCGCATCGATCCTGTCGGCTCTTGTGTCGGTATGAATGGTAGCCGCATACGTGGCATCGTACGGGAGCTACATGGGGAGAACATTGACGTCCTCACCTACACGGCAAACGATAGTCTATTCATACAGCGTGCGCTGAGTCCTGCTAAGATCTCTTCGATCGAGCTCTATCCAGAGACCGCCAAGGCAGAGGTTTACCTACGTCCAGAGGATGTACCTCTAGCTATCGGTAAGAACGCCAGCAACATCAAGCTAGCGTCCGTCCTGACAGGCTTTGAGATTGAGGTGTTCCGTGATGCAGCTGATGCGACCGAGGAGGACATCTACCTCTCTGAGTTTAGTGATGAGATCGAGGATTGGGTCATCAAGATGCTTCTAGACATAGGCCTCAACACGGCACGTGCCGTCCTGACCACTTCACGCACAGAGCTTCTTAAGAAGACCGATCTCGAGATAGAGACCATCGATCGTGTCCTACGTATCCTCTCGTCCGAGTTTGACCTTGAGGAGCTAGAGGAGATGGGACTACCACAGGAAAACATAGACCTGCTCAAGAGTCCCGTACCTACGCAAAAGGAGATCGCACAGGCGATCATCGAGGACCTCAAGGAAGAGGAGAGAGAGACGCTCGCAGAGCCTCAGCCAGCAGACGAAGCTACCGAGGAGTAAGCAGATTACACTACTAGCTAGTCACAGTATAGGGGGTGACCGTGACTGGGACTATATCATAACGACAAGAAATACCAGCCCCCACCCGTAGACGAGCAATCAAGAGAAATATATGTCCATAAAACTGTTTAGCCTAGCCAAAGAACTCAACATCGGAGTCAATACGCTTGTCTCCTTCCTTAACGACAAGGGTAAAGAGGTAGACAACAACCCCAACACACGCATCACGGAGGAGGAGTTTAATCTCATCCTACGTGACTTCACACCGACCTTTGATGAGGAGACTATAGGAAGAGCCAAGAAGAAGTTCCTCCGCAGTAAGAGCATGCCTAAGGCTAAACCTGAGGAGCCTGCCAAGCCTGAAGCAAATAGCACCGAGGAGCAACCCTCGAAGACGTCTGCTCCAGCAGCTAAAAAAGAGAAGGCAGACCCAGACATCCCCACCAAGGCGAGCACCTCGCAGGTCAACGTCGTGGGGCGTATAGAGCTCGACAAGCACAACAATCCAATCTCAGCCTCCACGGCAAAAGCCTCTACAGCTACTCAGGAAGAGCCGACCAAGACGAAGGCTACAACTAAGCCTAGCAAGCCCAAAAGCACGAGCACTTCTAAGCAGAAGGAAGCTACTCCAGAGGAACCCACCAAAACGGAGGCAAGCACGATAGCTGAGCAGCCGAAGGCCACTACGCCTGCCAAGGAAATCAAGGAGACTAAGGAACCTAAGGAGACCAAGAAGGCACCCGAGACTAAGGAGACAAAGAGCGAGGCTAAGACCGTAGAGAGTGCTAAGACCTCTGCTGAGGCGCCGTCTAAGGAGCAGAAGAGCGACACTTCTAAGGAGTCAGCACCTGTTGCTTCTAAGGAGCCTGCACAGAGCGAGGTCAAGCCTGTAGCCGCTAAGGCTGAGCCAGCAAAGGCAAAGGAAGAGCCGAAGCAGAAAGCTCCCAAGCAACCAACCGCTACCGCATCAGAACCAGCAGCTAAGGAGGCACCCGCACCAGCTTCCAAAGCAGGTGCATCCACTGAGACTACGACAGAGACCAAGGACGAGGGTGAGACAGAGATCTTCCGCATTGCCAAGAAGGAGGACGAGCCACAACTCAAGGTGGTCGGCAAGATCGACCTCAGTAGCTTCAGTAACTCACGCTCTCGCAAGTCTAGCAAGGACAAAGAGAGCAACCGGCGCAAGCGTAAGCGCATCTCCTCAGGAGCAGTCGATGTCAAGAGTGAAGGCGCTAAGATACAGGACGACCGCTCTGGCAAGAAGGGTGGTCGCTCAGGAGTTCCACAGCGCAATGAGCGCGGAGGACGCAACGAGCGTCGCACTGGACGTAAGAGCAGACGTCAGGAGCCCGTCTTGACTCCCGAGGAGCAGGACGAGCTAAGAGCTAAGCAGGTCAAGGAGACCCTAGCACGGCTCAACAACAAGCAGACCGTCTTCGGGCGTGCTGCTAAGTCTAGACGTGAGAAGCGCGAGGCACGCCGTGCCGAGTTTGAGCGTGAGCAGGAGCTCTCCACGCAGGAGGAGAAGGTACTTAAGCTGACCGAGTTTGTCACCGTAAGCGACCTGGCCAACATGATGGACGTCTCCGTCACCGACGTTATCTCGACCTGTATGAGTATCGACATGATGGTGTCGATTAATCAGCGACTCGATGCTGAAACGATCAATATCGTTGCTGAGGAGTTTGGCTACGAGACCGAGTTCGTATCGGCCAACGTCGTCGAGGCTATTTCGGCCGACGAGGAGCCTGACAAGCCTGAGGATCTAGAGCCTCGTCCACCTGTCATCACCATTATGGGTCACGTAGACCACGGTAAGACTTCACTGCTCGACTGCATCCGTCGTTCGGACGTTACCGCAGGCGAGGCGGGCGGTATCACGCAGCACATTGGTGCGTACAATGTGACTCTCTCCGATGGTCGTCGCCTCACCGTCCTAGACACACCTGGTCACGAGGCCTTTACCGCTATGCGAGCTCGTGGTGCGCAGATTACAGATATTGTGGTCATCGTCATTGCGGCAAATGATGCTGTGATGCCTCAGACCATCGAGGCGCTCAACCATGCGAGTGCCGCTGGCGTGCCGATCATCTTTGCAATCAACAAAATCGATGTCAATGGTGCCAACCCCGACAAGATCCGTGAGCAACTCGCTGGTATGAACTACCTCGTCGAGGATTGGGGTGGTAAGTATCAGGTACAGGAGATCTCTGCCAAGAAGAATATCGGCATCCCCGATCTACTAGAGAAGGTCTTCCTCGAGGCTGAGCTCCTCGAGCTTAAGTCCAATCCTCATCGTCGTGCCTCAGGCTCGGTCATCGAGTCTTCACTAGACAAAGGCAAGGGTTACCTCGCCTCTGTCTTGATCCAGCGAGGCACCCTCCACATTGGAGACTTCATCTTAGCTGGTAGCTACTACGGACGTGTCAAGGCTATGTACAATGAGTACAACAAGCGTGTCGACACCGCTGGGCTATCTACGGCAGTCTCTATCCTCGGCTTCAATGGTGCGCCGACTGCTGGTGATGACTTCAACGTTATGGAGAGCGAGCAGGAAGCACGTGAGCTAGCGGTCAAGCGTGAGCAGCTACAGCGTGAGCAGGGCTTGCGTACGCAGAAGATGCTCACCCTCGACGATATCGGTCGTCGCATCGCTGTGGGCAATTTCCAGCAGTTTAACCTTATCATCAAGGGAGACGTGGACGGCTCCGTACAGGCACTAGCCAACTCACTCATCGAGCTTTCGACGAAGGAGATCCAGGTGAGCGTCATCCATCAGGGTGTCGGTCAGATCACCGAGTCAGACATCCAGCTAGCGACGGCATCTGACGCTGTGATCATAGGCTTCCAGGTTCGTCCTAGTGCTCAGGCTCGTAGGCTAGCCGAGCAGGAGGGTGTCGAGATCCGCACCTACTCGGTCATCTACGATGCTATCGAGGACGTACACGATGCGCTCGAGGGTATGCTCTCGCCAGACATTCGCGAGCAGGTCACTGGAAACCTAGAGGTACTACAGACCTTCAAGGTGAGCAAGATCGGAACCATAGCTGGCTGTATGGTCACCGATGGCAAGATCAAGCGTACCGACAAGGTGCGTGTCATCCGCGATGGTGTGGTCATCCATACAGGCGAGCTAGAGTCACTCAAGCGCTTCAAGGACGAAGCCAAGGAGGTGGTCTCAGGTCTCGAGTGCGGTATCAATATCAAGAACTACAACAACGTTGAGGTGGGCGACATCATCGAGTCCTTTGAGGAGATCGAGGTTCGTCGCAAGCTCTAGTCCCCTACCCCAACACATTTGCCTAAGTGGCGACTGCTTCTCACAGAGGAGCGGCCGCCACTTTTCTTTTGCCTCATCCCCACTTCAGCTAGGTTCATATGGAAGAAACTGCAGTGCCATAGGGAGGAAACAGAAAGGAGAGGGGATTTATTGTTACCTTTGTGGTAGGAGATTGTTGCTATAGTCTCCGTAGAGGCTTGCGCTGCAGGCTCCGTGGCGGAGATGACAGGCACCTCTCTCTGCTTTTATCGATTTACTATATGTCTCACACGACTCCCCCATTATCGTTTGTACCCTCCCCGCAGCCCAAGGGTTATCGCTACTATAATATACAGAGCGACACCGACCGTCAGCTCTTGGCCAGTCGGTGCAAAGAGCGACTGCAAGCCCTGCACCGCATACCCGTCGAAGAGCGGGAGCAGTATCATCGTGAGCTAGAGAAACTACTTGGCGGGCTCGGCGAGGAGAGTTGGCTAGTGACACCATTCTTTTGCGACTATGGGAGCGAGATTGAGGTGGGGAGTCATACCTTCATCAATAGTGGCTGCACTATGCTCGATGGCGGCCATGTGACCATCGGTGACTATGTACTCATCGGCCCCTCCGTCTCACTCTACAGTGTAGGGCATCCGCTTGATCTCGAGGAGCGTGCTGCTGGCTGGGAGTTTGGCCTCCCGATCATCATCGAGGATCATGTCTGGATCGGCGGAGACTGTACGATCCTCCCTGGCGTAACCATTGGCCGAGGCTCCGTGATCGGCGCAGGGAGTGTTGTCACCAAGAGCATCCCCCCGATGAGCCTGGCCGTGGGCAATCCCTGCCGTGTCATTCGCTCGCTCAGCGATTCTGCCGATCCTCAAGATTAACCCGTTACTTTTTACCCTATTTGAACTATGCCTACGCTCTATCTGCTTGACGCTTATGCACTGATTTACCGAGCCTACTACGCATTCATCAAGCGTCCCCTCGTTGATGCACAGGGGCGCGACACGAGTGCGCTCTATGGCTTCGCCTCCACGCTACAAGACATCATTGACAAGGAGCGACCCGACTACATCGCCGTGGCGATGGATATGCCGGGAGGAACCTTTCGCCACAAGGAGTACCCAGAGTACAAGGCCAATCGCCCCGAGACTCCCGAGACGATACGCTTCTCGATGCCTTATATCAAAGAGTTGGTGCAGGCTTACCAGATACCTCTGCTAGGGGTCGAAGGGTACGAAGCGGACGACCTGATCGGCACGCTGAGCCGCCAAGCTGTCGAGGCGGGCTACGAGGTGCGCATGGTCACGCCAGACAAAGATTACGGGCAACTCGTCGGACCGCATGCGCAGATGTTTGCACCACAGCGCACGGGGTCAGGCTTCGAGCTACTCGGTGCCGAGGAGATAACCGCTAAGTACGGCATCCGCTATCCGCTACAAATGATTGACTACTTGGGGCTTGTGGGCGATAGCTCGGACAATGTGCCTGGCTGTCCAGGCATTGGTAAGGTAGCAGCGCAGCGACTCCTCGAGGAGTTTGACTCGATCGAAGATATCTACGCACGCATTGACCAGGTGAAGCCGACCTATGCGAAAAAGCTTCTCGCAGCCAAGGAGCAGACGATGCTCTCGCGGCATCTCGTCACCATCGTGACCGATGTGCCTGGGGTTACCTTTGACCCAGATCAGATGAAGTGGCGGGGCCCCGACCATGCCGCTGTAGAGCGCATCTTCAAGGAGTTTGCCTTCACCTCACTACTCAAGCGCATCGGCAAGCCCGCAGAGAGTACGCCACAGGTGGGTCTCTTTGACCTTGGCGATAGTTCGACGCCAGCAAGTTCGCCAGCCACGATTGAGGTGTCGGGTCCCGTGAGTGCCGCAGCTCCTCTAGAAAACTATAAGACGGTTGGCGTGACCTTTACCGAAGTCAAAGGTTACGAAGCAGTGAGCCAGCTCGCTAAGCAGTTGGCGGGCAGCTCCGTTGTTGCCTTTGACACTGAGACCGATGGCCTCGATGCGCTCTGTGCAGGCATCGTCGGTATGTCGCTCTGTGCCGATGAGCAGCAGGCTTACTTTATTCCGCTACCCGAGTCGGCTGAGGAGGCTACGCATATACTCTCTCCCTTAGCGGATCTGATGCAGGACGAGCGTGTACTCAAGGTGGCGCACAATGCGAAGTTTGACCTAGAGGTGCTGACACGCTACGGACTGCCCGAGGCGCGCCCGCTCTACGACACCATGCTGGCGCACTACCTGATCGATGCCGACCAGGGGCACAGCCTCGACGAACTGGCAGGTGGCCTGCTCCACTACGACACAATACGCTACAAAGAGCTCTCGCCTAAGGAAAACTTTACACTACGCACCGACGTAGACCCCAAGCTCCTCTGCGACTACGCCAGCGAAGATGCCTACGTGACGCTACGCCTCTACCACGCCCTGCACAAGCAGCTCTCCCCTACCGAGCAGCGACTCCTCACCGAGGTGGAGATACCGCTCCTCTACGTGCTGATGCACATGGAGCAGCGCGGCATCGTCCTCGACATCGAGGCACTGCAGCGCTCCCGTCAGGAGCTACTCGAGAGCGTCCTTCGCCTAGAGAAGGAGATACAGAGCTACTCCTCACGAGGGCTTAACCTCAAGGTCAATAGCCCGAAGCAGATCGGCGAACTGCTCTTTGATGAGCTTAAGATTATGGAGAAGCCGCGCAAGACCAAGACGGGCAACTACGTGACCAACGAGGAGACGCTCCTCCCGCTTCGCTCGCTCCACCCCGTCGTCGCACTCATCCTAGACTACCGTGAGGCGCGCAAGTTGCTCAACACCTATATAGATCCGCTGCCCAAGATGTGCTACCCCGATGGCAAGCTGCACACTTCGTACAATCAGGCGGTCACCGCCACGGGCAGGCTCTCCTCGAGCAATCCGAATCTGCAAAACATCCCGATCCGTAGCGACCTCGGTCGTCCCCTGCGTCGTGCCTTTGTCGCAGACCCATACTACACCCCGCGCCTTTCGGCTTGCACTCCTGTGGATCATACCCATGAGGAGCCGATCGGTGCTGTCCTGCTCAGTGCGGACTACTCGCAGGTGGAGCTGCGCGTTATGGCACACCTAAGCCAAGACCCAGCGATGATACATTCTTTCCTCTCGGGCGATGATATTCACACGGCGACAGCCGCTAAGGTCTTTAAGGTGGCCCCCGAGGAGGTGACCCCACTGATGCGCAGCAAGGCGAAGACGGCCAACTTTGGCATCAACTACGGCATCACGCCCTATGGTCTGAGCCAGCGTCTCAACATCCCCGTTGGCGAGGCTGCCGAGCTGATCAAGGAGTACTTCGCCACTTTTACTCATATACAGGCCTTTATGAATGAGGCTATAGCGCTTGCCACCGAGCGAGGCTATACGGAGACCGCCTTCGGTCGTCGCCGGCAGCTGCGTAACCTCCGCACGGCACGTGGAGCCCAGCGTGGCAATGCCGAGCGCAATGCGATCAACGCACCGATCCAAGGCACCGCCGCCGACATCATCAAGATCGCTATGATACGTGTCGAGGAGGAGCTAAAGAAGCAACAGCTACGCAGCTACCTCGTCCTGCAGGTGCACGACGAACTGATCCTCAACGTCTATCTCGACGAACTGGAGCGTGTCACAACCCTCGTTCGCGAAGCGATGGAGGGTGCTTGGCCCGAGTGCTCCGTGCCGCTTGTCGTCGAGATCGGTACCGGCAAAGATTGGCTCGCAGCGCACTAATCCCCCCAAGACGCCACATAAGAGCTTTCACCCAGCGCAAAGGATAACGCCGATAGCGTACGAATTGCAAACAACAAGCGGCGATATACGACCCGAAAACCAATAGCCACGTGGCGGTTTGAGAATTCCCACGTACGCATCAAAGCGAGACGTGTAGTCCGTTGTAAGGACGCACGGACTGAGTAACGAATGTAGGGACGCACGATCTGTGCGTCCGTCCCCGTTAAAGCCCTGACTCTGTAACTTTTGACACAACGGACTCACAGATCGTCCGCCCCTACAAATACTGGTGTTACAGAGTCTGATGGCTGAACTTTTCTTGTTGATGTGGT
>UQDF01000063.1 GCA_900539765.1 uncultured Porphyromonas sp.
GGTGCGATCCATTTTTTGTAGGTATGAGTTGCATTTACTAATTGAATATACGTTCACTTCAGGCTGACGCATCATAATCGCTCTGTCAGAAGCTACATATGAGCGACCAGCGAGGAGTAGTTACCTTCGTCCTCCAGGTCACAAGTAGCGATGACGTAATAAGACACCTAGCGTCAAGTAGCTCTGACGATAAGGCTCGCAGTGGAGCCGTAGGAAGAGTCCCAGCTTGTCGAGATAGCGCACCCTAGGGTGTGCCTCGAGACCAGCCTGCAGATGCGCATAGCTCTGCTCCTCAGCCGCTCTGTCGTAGCCGATGCCGATGCCATAGCTGTGGCGCAACTCTACGTACCGCCACTGGTAGAGCGGTATACCTACGAGGAGGTCACCATGGAGTGTGGGGCGGTTCTTGTCGGGTCGGAGGGAAAGCTCTGCGGTGTAGTTGAGCGTGGAGGTTTGCCAGCCCAGCTGCGCCCCGACACAGCCTGCGCCTCCCGACAAGTGGCGACTACATAGCAGTGATAAGTAGAGGTAGTTGTCTGGTATCTCAGGGCTGACAGCTGGCGTGTAGCGACCGAAGAGGAGATCACTCACGAGGTAGCCCACATGAGCCATCGAAACTCCTATGAGTCCACCCCACAGGACATCAGAGTACCAGTGGCGATTGTTGGCCATACGCCCGAAAGCGACAGACGTGGCGAAGATATATTGCAAGCGAGCAAGTAGCGGGTAGTCGGCACCATACTCTAGGTTAAAAAGCTCGGCACCGAGGAAGGCTGTCGCAGTGTGTCCCGACGGAAAGCTATTGCGTGTCGAGCCATCGGGTCGCATACGCTGCACCCCGCTTTTGAGCGAAAGGACGACGGCAGCGGTTCCTAGAGCGCCTATACCGTCAGCTGTCAGCATCTCGCCCCATGTGCGGGAGCGCCCCGTGGCACCGCCACAGCGCATAGCCAGCTGTAGCCCGTAAGAGGCAAACTGCATATGGTCATCATAAGGATTACGCCAGCGAGTACCTAGGAGAGAGTGACGAGTCGTACGGATAGCTACGTCACTATGATGTAGCGGATAGGCGGCGAAGACTCCCCCAGGAAGTAGCACTCTGAGGGGATCAGGTGAAGGTGCCAGCGTGTCTGACTGGCAGCTCTGTGCTAGCAGCTCGCCACAAGGAAGTAGGAGGAGTAAGAGCGTGAGCATCAGGAGGGTCAGGAGTCGCATGAAGTGCTGAAGCGGTTTTATAAGAGGTTACGACCTATGCCCCATACGATGATGATGGCAAAAATGATCCAACTAGCGGTGCACCCTGAGAAGCGGCGGTAGAGTCGCTCGGCTCGCACACTATGTGGGCGTGTCAGCTCCAGTAGCACGAGGAGAGCTAAGTAGAGCAGCGCTGGTATGAGCATCACGTTGAGCTGTAGCACCCGTCCTAAGTCGCCATGGAGCAATGCGTGGATGCCCCGCAGCGAACCACACCCAGGACATTGCCACCCCGTGAGCTGCAGGAAGGGGCAGCGCGGTATCCTCAGGCTCTCGGGACTATATAAGTAAAGCACCACTCCCCCTACCAGCATACAGCCTAGTAGAGCGAGTAGTGCTTTGTTGTGTCGGCTCGTAGCGAGCATGTCGCCTCGACGTGGACTTTACTTCAGATTGTCGAAGCCTCGACCGTAGACCCCATGCACCGTACCCTCGGAGACGAACGCGTCGGGATCGATCTCCTTGATGATACGATTGATGCTCTGTAGATGAGCCTTGCGGGTGACCACCATAAGGATGCGCATCTCCTCCTGCGAGTAGCCTCCGTCAGCATGGATGAGTGTACAGCCACGGTGCAGGCGCTGAATGATCGCCTCGTTGATCTCTTTGTACTTCTTGCTAAATATAAAGAGCTGTATAGAGTGCTTATTGCTATTGGTCCAGTAGTCGAGCGTGATAGCGCAGAAGACTACCTCCACGATAGAGAAGGTGAGTAGCTCAGCACCGAGCTGGGGATCTTTGCCCACAAGGTATACATTGACAAAGTAAGAGGTGATCACGATCGTCGCATCGATCAGGATCATCGCGCGCCCCAGGGAGAGCGTCGTGTACTTGTTGAAGATAGAGACGATGACATCCGTACCGCCCGTACTACCATTCACATGGAAGACGAGAAAGAGTCCACTACCGCACAGGATACCACCGATGATCACCGCCATAAAGCGTTCTTCTCTGAGCAGGGGTCCCACGTTGGGTATGTTGTCCGTGAGCCAGCTGCTCAAGTTGTGGTACACCTCCGTATTCGGATCTCCAAAGAGCGCCTGACCAATCGGGATCGCTACACCCATCAGGAGAACTCCGATGAGTGTCTTGACGGAGTAGCGCCACCCTAAGAAGATGATCGAGACGACTAGTAGCCCGACGTTGATAATGTTGTACGGGATAAAGGCGGGGATATTTGTAGCTATCTGTATGATGGTCGTGACACCGGCTAGTCCGCCCGTTGCGATCTCCTGTGAAAGGATAAAGCCGGCCCAGCCGAGGACATAGAGACAGACACCAAGTACGATAAAGAAGAAGTCGTGGACGAAGTACCACGCTTTCGCTCGCTTACTAATAGGAGCTACTAAAGCTTGAGTCATAGTATATGATTGATTTTGTAGAGAAGTGGAAGTGTCTTCTTATAGCCTGCACCCATATCGTCAGGCTGGAAGACTGAATGATTACAAGACAATGTTGACAATGCGCCCTGGCACGACGATCACCTTCTTGAGAGGCTTGCCATCGATCCACTTGATCGTATCGGCATGCGTCAGCACCTGCTCCTCGATCTGCTCCTTGGAGAGCCCAGCGGGAAGCTCGAGGTTAAAGCGTACCTTGCCATTGAAGCTAATAGGATAGCGTACCGAGTCCTCAGCGATGAGCGACTCGTCACACTGGGGCCATACGGCCGTCACGATGCTCTCGGCAGAGAACTCCTCGCTACCGCACGCTGTACGCATCTCCTGCCACAGCATCTCTGCGATATGAGGCGCAAAGGGTGAGAGCAAGATCGCCAAGGGTCGGAGTACCTCCAGCGACGTGGTCTGAGCTTTCTGCAGCTCGCCCACAGCAATCATAAAGGCTGAGACGGAGGTGTTGAAGGAGAGGCGCTCGATGTCTTGCGTGATCTTTTGGATCAACTTATGGATCGTGCGTAGCTCCTCACGGCTTGCCTGGGCATCAGCAGAGACGGTAAGCTGCCCTTCGCCATCGTGATAGAGCGACCAGACACGCTTGAGGAAGCGGTAGACCCCGTCGATGCCATTCGTGTCCCACGGCTTGCTCTGCTCTAGAGGCCCGAGAAACATCTCGTACATCCTCAGCGTATCAGCTCCATACTGCTCGATGATTTCGTCCGGATTGATCACGTTAAACATCGACTTACTCATCTTCTCTACAGCAAAGCCACAGAGATAGCTACCATCCTCCTCGGTGATGAAGGTGGCGTCGTGCAGGTCGTCACGCCACTGACGGAACGCCTCCTGATCGAGTATGTCGTTTTGCACCAAGTGTATGTCTACGTGCATCTGCGTCACGTCGTACTGCTCACGCTGCGAGTAGGTGACAAACTGATTCGTACCCTTGATGCGGTAGACGTAGTTAGAGCGTCCCTGGATCATCCCTTGGTTGACCAAGCGCTTAAATGGCTCATCCTCGCAGACGACACCGAGGTCGTAGAGGAACTTATTCCAGAAGCGACTATAGATCAAGTGACCCGTAGCATGCTCCGTACCGCCAATGTAGAGATCCACCTGTCGCCAGTAGTTATTAGCTTCGGGAGAGACCAACGCGGACTTATTCTGCGGATCCATATAACGTAGGTAGTAAGCGCTGCTTCCAGCAAAGCCTGGCATCGTGCAGAGTTCGTAGGGATAGCCCTCCTCGGTACACCAGTTCTTAGCACGTCCTAGCGGCGGCTCGCCACTCTCCGTGGGGAGATACTTGTCCACCTCGGGAAGGGTCAAGGGGAGCTTGTCGAGCGGCAACGTGTGCGGCACCCCCTCCTTATAGTATATAGGTATCGGCTCACCCCAGTAGCGCTGACGGCTGAAGATAGCGTCACGCAGACGGTAGTTGATCCGCTTCTTGCCTAGCCCACGCTCATCGAGGTAGTGACACATATAGTCGATCGCCTCAGAGACTGGCTTGCCATCGAGGAGCGGCGAATTGATCAGCTCGCCCTCTTTGCTATCAAGGCTTTCGCTCCATGTGGAGGGGTCGGACGCTTCGCCACCTTTTGGCAAAACGACCTGACGTATCGGCAGGTCAAAGTGCCGTGCGAAAGCAAAGTCTCTCGAGTCGTGCGCTGGCACCGCCATGATAGCGCCTGTGCCATAGCCCGCCAGCACATAGTCGCTGATCCAGATCGGGATCTGCTCTCCTGTGAGCGGGTGCTCTGCATAAGAGCCGGTGAAGACACCCGTCACCGAGTGGTCCGCCTGGCGCTCACGCTCTGTGCGGCGCTTCGTACGATCTAAGTACGCCTCGACAGCCGCACGCTGCTCCTCCGTAGTTAGGTCAGCCACCAGACTACTCTCGGGAGCTAGCACCATAAAGGTGACTCCGTAGAGCGTATCGGGGCGGGTCGTAAAGATCTCGATAGGTAGCTCACCACGAGCGGTGCTAGCCTTGAAGGTAACTGACGCACCGACCGACTTACCGATCCAGTTGCGCTGCATCTCCTTGAGCGCATCGCTCCAGTCGAGCTGATCTAGACCCGCCAGCAGACGCTCCGCATAAGCAGAGACACGGAGGCTCCACTGCTTCATCTTGCGCTGCACCACAGGATATCCACCACGCTCGCTCACACCGTCACTCACCTCATCATTAGCGAGGACAGTGCCGAGCTCAGGACACCAGTTGACCACACTCTCCCCAAGGAATGCCAAGCGATAGTACATCAACCACTCCGACTGCTCCGCCTCGCTCGCTGCTCGCCACGCCTCAGCCGTTAGCTCCAGAGGCGTACTGCTGTAAGCGGTACAACCCTCTGTGCCATGCGCCTCGAGATGCTTGACCAACTTATCGATAGACTCAGCACGATCTGTCGCTGTGTCGTAGTAATGGTGGAAAAGCTGTATGAAAGCCCACTGCGTCCACTTGTAGTACTCCGGATCGCAGGTGACCACCTGGCGACTCCAGTCGAAGCCAAAGCCAATATTGTCCAGCTGCTCACGGTAGCGGGCGATGTTGACCCGTGTCGTCTCCTCAGGGTGGCGATTCGTCTGAATAGCGTACTGCTCAGCGGGCAGACCGAAAGCGTCGTACCCCATCGGGTGCAGCACGTTGTACCCCTGTAGTCGCTTATAGCGAGCGTAAATGTCAGAGGCTATATAGCCTAGCGGGTGCCCCACATGTAGTCCCGCTCCCGAGGGATAGGGGAACATGTCTAGTACGTAGTACGAAGGCTTATCTCGGTCTATCTCGACACGATAAATATCAGCATCCTGCCAGATGCGCTGAGCCGACTGCTCTATGTCGTGGTGATTGTAATCCATACAGTTCTCTCTATTATAGCGCAAAGGTACGAAATTAGAGGTTAGAAGTTAGAGATTAGATGTTAGAGGGGGCTCCTCTAGTAGCACTAGGGATACTAGAGGCACTAAGGGTAGTAGGAGCGCTAGCGGTACTAACTAGCCTCCAGAAGAAACAGTGAGGGAGACTCAGCAATGAGTCTCCCTCGCTATTTTTGTCACCTTACGTAGGTGATGAGTAGACTAAAAGGAGTGCTTTACTTGATCTCCCAAGTGTCCTCCGTCATGAGTAGCTCACGGAGTGTGCGTACCTCGTTCTTTGCCTGCTGCTGAGCGATCTGATCATGGACAGCCCAGTCGTAGGTCGGACCCTCGACATCACGTATGACGCCCATAGCGACGGGGAGCCCGTCGGCACCATTCATAGCGGCAAGCATCATATGTAGGAAGGGGTTCGGCTCGTGAGCATCGTGCGTCAGCACATCATCGAGCGTGTAGCCATCCTCTCCGATGGTGACAGCACGTAGCTTGAAGCCGTCTAGGACGAGACCGCGCTGCTTATCCTCACCGAAGAGCATCTTCTCACCATGCTGCAGGACGATCGTCTTGTCGGCACGGACGGTGCGGTCGCTGATAGCAGCGTGTGCGCCGTTGTTGAAGATCATACAGTTCACCAAAACCTCTGTGACTGCAAAGCCCTTGTGCTTAGCACCAGCTACCAAGCAAGCGGTAAGCGTAGGTTGGTCAACATCGAGCGAGCGTGCGAAGAAGTTGCCACGAGCACCCATGACCAGCTCGGCTGGCTCGAAGGGATCCTCGACAGTGCCGTAAGGCGAGCTCTTCGTGACTAGTCCACGAGGCGATGTGGGTGAATACTGACCCTTGGTCAGTCCGTAGATGCGGTTGTTAAAGAGTACCTCGTTGATATCCACATTGCGTCGCACGGCATGGATGAAGTGGTTACCACCGATAGCGAGGCTGTCGCCATCGCCAGACATCAGCCATACGGTGAGGTCGGGACGAGCCACCTTGACACCCGTAGCGACGGCAGCACCACGACCATGTACGGTGTGGAAGCCGAATGTACTCATATAGTAAGGTAGTCGCGAGGAGCAGCCGATACCTGAGACGACGACCGTCTCATCGGGTGCTATGTCTAGCTCAGCCATCGCCTTATGGACAGCCGCTAGGACACCGTGGTCGCCACAACCTGGACACCACTTGACGGGTGATGCATTTTTGAAATCCTTGGGGGCAAAGCGTAGCGTGCCCTTCTCTAGATTACTATTTGTTTCAATCATAGCAGTTGTGGTCTTTTATAGTTGCTCGGCGAGTATCTCTTCGAAGGCAGTGACGAGGTTGCCCACCTTGAGGGGTTGTCCCTGCACTTGATTGTACTGATAAATATTAGCATCAGAGACCTTGTTGCGTAGGAGCATAGCCATCTGACCGAGGTTTTGCTCAGCGACGACGACACGTGGATAGCGACGTAGGATCTCCTCTGTGTTTTTGGGCATAGGATTGATAAAGGTAAACTGCGTGTGTGCCACCTTATGCCCCTTCTTCTGCAATGCACGGCAAGCGTCGCTCAGGTGTCCGTAGGTACTACC
Source organism: uncultured Porphyromonas sp. (assembly GCA_900539765.1). Classification (GTDB taxonomy): domain Bacteria; phylum Bacteroidota; class Bacteroidia; order Bacteroidales; family Porphyromonadaceae; genus Porphyromonas. The sequence continues at coordinate 7,100 of UQDF01000063.1, forward strand.
CCACCCGACGATGAGCAGCTCAGCGTCCTCCACATCACCCTCTACGGTGAGCGGTGGAATCACCTCTGCAATGTGCTGTATCTTGTTGTGACGCTGTAGTACCATCAGCTCATGGTTAGGACCATCTGTGCTGATAGCGCCAGTCTTATTATCTTTCTCTAGACCACCCGTGCGGTAAGGTAGTGAGCCAGCTCCTGGTACTGACCAGTAGCGTACGAGTGTCTCAGGGTCGCGCATATAAGGCATCCAAGGGTCCTCGCCCTGATACTGAGCCACGTAGTGAGGCTTGATCTCGGGATACTTCTCGTAGTCAGGTATACGCCAAGCAACCGAACCATTGCCCAGATAAGCATCTGAGAGGAGTACGACAGGCGTCATATGCTCTACGGCTATCTTGACCGCATAGTAAGCAGCCTCGAAGCACTTAGAGGGAGAGGTAGGAGCGATCACTACCATAGGCGACTCACCATTGCGCCCGTACATAGCCTGTAGGAGGTCAGTCTGCTCTGACTTCGTAGGCATACCTGTCGAGGGGCCGCCACGCTGTACGTCTACGAGTACGAGTGGTAGCTCAGCGATGACAGCGAGGTTCAGCGCCTCACTCTTGAGCGCCACACCAGGGCCTGAGGTAGAGGTGACACCTAGACGACCAGCGTAAGAGGCGCCGATGGCGGTACAGATACCAGCTATCTCATCCTCAGCCTGCATCGTGATCACGTCGAGAGACTTGTACTTAGCGAGGAAGTGTAGGATGTCTGTGGCGGGAGTGATAGGATAAGATCCAAGGAAGAGCTTGAGACCTGCACGCTCCGCACCAGCTATGAGTCCGAAAGCAGTAGCCTTATTGCCCGTCACGTCAAGGTATACGCCAGCTTCCTGAGGAGCGCCCTCGATGACAAAGGGGGTGCCTACAGAGGCGTGTGTATTAGCCGCATAGGAGTAGCCTCCGTGGAGGGCTGCTATGTTGGCCTGGCGGATGATCTCCTTCTTAGCAAACTTCTTGCTGATGAAGTGCTCCGCCTGCTCTAGGGGTCTGTCGAAGAGCCAGGATACGATGCCTAGGGCAAACATATTCTTGCATCTTAGTCTGCCCTTAGCGTCCATATCTATATCTTTGAGCACCTCCTGCACCATCGTGCTGATGGGGCATGCGAGTACTCTATCGGGGTTGAGTCCCAGCTCTTTGATAGGGTCGTCTGTCTGGTAGAGAGCTTTCTTGAGATCCTTCTCTCCGCAGGAGTCACTATCGATGATGATGATCGAGTCGTGACGTAGGTTCTTTACATTGACCTTGAGGGCAGCAGCATTCATTGCCACCAGTACATCGGCATAGTCTCCAGGTGTATGGACCTGACCACGTCCGATACGTACCTGAAAGCCCGATACGCCTCCCAGTGTACCTTGAGGAGCACGGATCTCAGCAGGATAGTCGGGGAACGTCGAGACCGAGTTACCATACATCGCTGACATATCAGAGAAGATGGTACCGGTGAGCTGCATACCATCGCCCGAGTCGCCTGAGAAACGTACGACTACCTCTTCGATAATTCTTTTGTTCGGTTTGTCTGTCATAATTAGGATGAATAAAAGGCGTAGGGCTCAACTCCTTGAGAGGGTGATTGAGCGAAACCTTCCTAGCAATAGACCCCTACATAAAAACTTTTGTACACCATAAGACTAGGCCGTATCTCCTACAGCTAAGGGGACTGGTGAGCAAACGCTAGAAATAGGGGAACACTAGCGACTGCCACAGCACCTCCACGGTGATCTGATCGGCATAGTTATATGGATAGCACAAAGGTACGACTTATTTCGCTGATACTAGCCCTTTTTAGGTACGAAAGTGCCAACGTCCACTTCCTCCCTGACGAAACGATCAAATGCTACAAAGCCCCCAGCAACGACAACCGTCGCTGGGGGCTTCGCTATATATGTCAGAAATAGGACTCCTACTCCGTCAAGCTACGATAGAAATCTACATAAGCCTCTGGATGCTCTGCTGCTGGCCCTGGGTACTCTAGCACCTTATGATCAGGCTCGGAGCGTAGGTACTCGATCAGCGCAGGAGAGACCTTCTCCTGCCCGAGGATCACCCCATCAGAGTAGTGGATCGCCATACGACGTAGCGCATCGGGTGTCACCTCACCTTGGAGTGGAGCCAGCATATCGCCCGTGATCTTGTCAAACTCTAGCTTCTTGATCAGATCGTCACCGATCACGCCCTCCTCCTCGTTGCCATCGACCGAAAAGATCACCTTAGCACGCTCGAAGTATGGGTCGTCCTTGTAGGCAGTCTTGAGGTAGACAGGAGCTAAGGCTGAGAACCACCCCAAGCAGTGTATCAGATCAGGTATCCAGCGCAGGTTTTTGATCGCCTCAAAGACCCCGCGAATGAAGAAGATACTTCTATCCGCATTGTCACTAGGAACACCCTCCGAAGCTGGCCCGAAGAGGCTCTTACGCCCGAAGAGATCTGGATTGTCGATGAAGTAAACCTGTATGCGCGTAGAGGGTATGGAGGCAACCTTGATGACTAGCGGGTGGTCGTAGTCATCGACGATCACATTGATACCCGATAGTCTGATCACCTCGTGAAGCTGATTGCGACGCTCATTGACTAGCCCGTAGCGTGGCATAAAAATGCGCACGTCATGCCCCGCATTCTGTATATGCTCTGGGAGGTAACGAGCGACGTGAGCGAGCTCACTTTCAGGCAGATAGGGGAATATCTCTTGAGATATGTAGAGTACTTTTTTGTCTTTGGCAGCCATGATATATTCTTTTCGTTCTCCACAAAGATACTAAAAATTAGCGAGACAGACAGCTCCCCACACAAAAGTGCCTCGCCGAGAGGCTGGTACCCAGAGCGGGACTTGAACCCGCACGACCGCAATTGGCCAAGGGAGTTTAAGTCCCTCGTGTCTACCGATTCCACCATCTGGGCCACAGCTCTACGTGCTGCATGCGATGAGCTTAAAGCCCCACCGCACGACAAAGGTACAGAAAAAAGAGATTAGAGATCAGATGTTAGAGATTAGAGAGCCCCTCTGCACGAGGGGCACTAGGGGTCCTAGTCGCACGAGGGATCTTGGCGGTACTAGACTAGCGACTCGAGCCAGTAGCTGGCAGGAGGAACGCTTCCCTACGTGGGGATTTTTCATTTCCTACGTAGGAATTCGGAAATATCCACGTGGAGATTTGCGATTTCCTACGTACGACCCGCTGTAGGGACGCACGGCTCGGACGCAGACCGTCGGTGCGCCCGTTGCATCACAGGGTACAGCGCTATGGCTTTGACGGGGACGGACGCCCTCCCGCTAAACACTATCCGTGCGTCATCCGTGCGTCCCTACAGGCGGGTTACTCGTCTCTAATCTCTTACTTTTAACTTCTAACCTCTAATCTCTTTATACTACGTCGATCTGACCGCTTGCCATCTACTGATTTTTCTGTACCTTTGCACTCATACCCCTAGAGTACACCTAATAGTGTCGCTCTAGAAGCATTTTTTAGAGAAGTTTGTAGCACGCTATGTCTCACGGAGGTCACTATACGATACATTTCAAGGGATTGCCGCAAGGCGTCTCGACCGAAGACTTTGTTGTGGACTCAGCTTTTCTAGAGTCACGTCCTACGTTTGACCTCAGCGGAGGTCCCGTAACCTGCGCCATTCGCATAGATCGTGTCGGAGAGACCTTCGACCTGCAGCTGCAGCTCACAGGGTCCGTTCAGACACATTGTGATCGATGCTTAGCTCCCCTAGAGATGAGCATCGATATATCTCAGCATCTTGTCGTCAAGCTAGGCGACCAATACGAGGAGGTGAGCGATGAGGAGATCATCGTACCGCATCAGAGTCCCTCTCTCGACTGCGCTGACCTGATCTACGACCTCATCGTACTCTCACTCCCCATCAGCCGGATGCACCCCGATGGTGCGTGTGCCGAGGATATGCAGGCCATCCTAGATGATCTCGATCCCAACGCTGGCGGAGAGACGGATGAGCGATGGGCTAAGCTCAATGCGCTACGTGACTCACTACAACAAGAGAAGGATAAATAATAAAATAGAGAAACAATGGCACATCCCAAAAGACGGCAGTCCAAAATGCGCACTGCCAAGCGTAGAACGCACGACAAAGCAGCAACTCCCACACTAGCTAAGTGTAGTAACTGTGGAGCATGGCACGTATATCACACCATCTGTCCTGAGTGTGGTTACTATCGTGGACAACTAGCTATCGAGCAGGAGGAGGCTTAATCGCCCTACCCCGCTAAGCGATAAGACACAAAGCCCCTAGACGATCTCCTGATCGCTCTAGGGGCTTTGCTTATTATGATGCGCACCATAACCTCACGACCTCCTCGTCCCAAAGCAAGATCGGCGAGCGCAATTTCCAGTAGTAAGTGCAACACGAAGCGTATAAAAGCACCTACCCCTG
>UQDF01000064.1 GCA_900539765.1 uncultured Porphyromonas sp.
CCCAGGGGTAGGTGCTTTTATACGCTTCGTGTTGCACTTACTACTGGAAATTGCGTCACTGGGTGTCCATCATCACACTTCGCCACCCTGGCGAATGATCTTCACGTGGAGATTTCTGATTCTCCACGTGGAGATAAAACATTTTCCACGGAGGAAAGAAATAATACTTCGGAGGAATCAAACGATACTTCGGAGGAATTGTTTCTCGCCCACGTGGAAAATAAAAAATCTTCACGTGCAGAATCAGAAATATCCACGTGGAGATTAGGGGTTAGAGATTAGAAATTAGGAGTTAGAGAAGAGTACTCGCAAGATGTGCGGAGTCTAGAACTGAGTGGGGTAGCGATTCATTTGCACCGATTTCTCTATCTTTGCACAGAGAGCGCATTGGGACGGGTCCTTTGGGATAGGACTCGTACTCTAGGACGTGTGGCGCTGCACGCTTTATTTATACCCAATAGGTTAGTAGCAATTATCGTGGCAGTATGAACTATCTCTTGCGATCGGATCGTTGGCTGGTCTCGCTCTATGCGAGGGTACGAGGATGGAGCCCTTCGGGACGTCTGGTCTCGTCGCTCTCGCTATTGCTGGTGCTACTCGTGGGGTGCTCGGGTGTCGATACGACGGCACAGCAACTGCCGACCCACTTACTAGACATATATGATCAACGCACCGATAGTCTGCTACAAGAAGCGACGCAACAGATCGAGAAGATGACGATCGAGGAGCAGATCGGGCAATTGATCATCCCAATCTGGGAGCCTCGCTACGACTCAGCCTCTCGCGAGCGCTATCTGCAGCTTATCGACAAGATCCGTCCAGGTGGCATCCTCTTTCGCAAGGGGGATCCTTACGATCAGTATCGGCTCACCCGTCTCCTTCAGGAGCGCTCACGCATACCGCTACTGATCACGGCCGATGCGGAGTGGGGACTGGCGATGCGTCTCAAGGGGACCATACGCTATCCACGTATGAAGCTACTAGCTGATCACTGCACGCCTGAGGAGATGTACACTCTCGGGCAGCATATGGCGCAGCAGTGCCGTGTGATGGGTATCCATGTGAGCTTTGCGCCTGTGCTGGATGTCAATAATAATCCGAAGAATCCGGTCATCGGTACTCGTAGCCTAGGCGCTACGCCCGACATTGTGATCTCGCATGGCCTGGCCTTGGCGAGGGGCATGGAGGATGGCGGGGTGCTGTCGGTTGCTAAGCACTTCCCAGGGCATGGCAATACGGACCAGGATTCGCACAAGACACTCCCCACTGTATCGGGCAGTCTAGATGAGCTCGAGCGGGTGGAGCTAGCCCCTTTCCGTGCTTACATAGAGGCAGGTCTCGGGGGGATCATGGTAGCGCATCTCTCGGTGCCAGCTCTGGAGTCTGATGTGACTTGCCCCTCCTCTCTGAGTCACACTGTCGTGACGGAGTTGCTACGTGAGCAGTTGGGCTTTAAGGGGCTCATCTTCACCGATGGACTGGAGATGCGGGGCGTACAGCGTGCGGAGGGTTTGCCCATATCTGTGGCGGCCATCTTAGCGGGCAATGACCTGCTCCTCGGCCCTCTAGATCCTCTGCAGAGCTATGAGGAGCTGCTCTCAGCTTATCATGCGGGAGTCCTCTCGGAGGAGACGATCCGGGATCGCTGTCTGCGTATCCTCTGCTACAAGCTCCTACTTCATACGGGAGAGATGGTAGAGCGTCCTATATGTAATAAGGAGGAGCTATACGAGGCACTGCATACTTCAGAGCTGGTCTCCTTTGCTGAGCAACTACAGAACAAAGTATCTCATAAGAAATAACACTACAGCGCACACTTAGCTGTCTAAATAAGCCTAGTACGATGAAAAAGAACACTCCAAGCATTACGACTACAGCGTGTCCACCCTTACAGTTTGACACCTCCACCTGGTTTGCTCCAGAGCTGACGAAGCTCTCAGAGCATCTCAACGATCGCATGGTCGAGATGATGCGCTTCTACCCCGAGAGCGACTACAAGACGCTACGCACTATGATCTCCAAGCGTAATGAGTTGCATATAGATAATATAGTGATTACGGCTGGTCGTACGGCTGCATTCTACGCTATTGCTGAGGCTTTTGCAGGTAAGAAAGGAGTGATCCTCGTCCCCTCCTACCAGCACTACGAGCTTGCGGCTAAGCGGTATGGATGGCAGCTGACCTATCTGCCAGAAGATCTCGAGACGCAAGAGATACAGCTCGAGGGACAGGAGTTTTGCTGGATCTGCTCACCGAATAATCCTACGGGACGCTTGCGCTCTCGCGCTGAGCTACTGGAGCTCGTGGGGCGCTACCCCTCGGTCTACTTTATTGTAGATCAGTCTTACGCTACCTTTACGACACAGCCGACGCTTACGCTGAGCGATGTCAAGAGTCACCCCAACATTATCTTTGTCAGTTCGTTCACACAGACATACGGCCTGCCTGGACTGCGCATCGGCTATGTGACAGCCGACAAGAAGGTGGTCAAGGAGATACAGAAAGTGGTCGACCCGTGGTCGGTCAGCACGATGGCCGTCGAGGTGGCGAAGTATATCTTGATCCACCCCGCACAGTTTACGCTCCCGATCCGCAAGTGGCAGCGCAATGCGCTCGAACTAGAGACCAAGCTACGCCAGATAGATGGTATCGAGGTGATGCCGAGCGATGCACCCTTTTTCTTAGTTCAGATACACTGTGCTACAGCAGCTGAGCTGGTCAAGTATCTGCTTGAGGAGCACAATATAGCGCTCTACGATGCGACCAAGCTGCGGGGGATCAAGGGCGAGATGGTACGTATCACCTCCCGCGATGCGACAGACAATGCGAAGCTCGTAGAGGCTATCACAGCCTTCTGTGAGACTAGGTAAGAGGCTCTGAGAGCGCTTTTCGGAGGAATGTGCGATAGCACTTTGTACCCGACTACCATACTTAGACTAATTATTTATTGCTACCTTTGTGATTGCGAAGGTTGTAATGTGAATGACAAAGTCGATGAAGTCTGAATGTATAGAGCGAAGAGCCACCGTAACTGCCATAGAAGGCGGTGAGGTGCGTCTCACTGTGCTACGTCCGTCTGCTTGTAGTAACTGCGAGGCTGCGGGGCATTGCCACGCCTCGGAGAGCCGTCTGGAGACGATCACGATCGATCGATCTCAGTTACCTAGCGAGGTCGCTGTCGGTGATCAGGTCTCGCTAGAGATGCATAGCTCGCTGGGTATGCGTGCTGTACTCCTCACGATGATCATCCCTACGATTCTAATCATTGCTGTAACCATCCTCCTAAGCTACCTAGAGGTAGGTACACTGGCTCAGATATTGATCGCTCTAGGTGTAGCCGCTGTATATATGCTCCTGCTATGGCTCTTACGCGACCGCTTTAAGCGAACCTTTGCCTTTACCGTGCGAAAAAAGTAAGTTCATACACACTCCTATGACAATACTACCCACCATACTTGTTCTTGTAGTGATAGCGCTCATCAGTGCCGTCCTACTCTTTCTCACCTCCAAGAAGTTTGAAGTAAAAGAAGATCCTCGCATCAGTGAGGTCGCTGAGGTCCTACCCCAGGCTAACTGCGGTGGCTGCGGTCACCCAGGCTGTGCAAGCTTTGCTAAGGCTTGTTGCGAAGCCTCCTCTCTCGAGGGCCTTTGGTGTCCCGTGGGCGGAGAACCCGTTATGACCAGAGTGGCAGAGATCCTCGGTCAGAGCGTCTCCAAGAGCGACCCACTCGTAGCGGTCGTCCGTTGTAATGGTACTTGCGAGGCGCGTCCACGAGTCAATACTTATATAGGCGCTAAGAGCTGCAAGATCGAGTCGACCCTATACAGTGGCGAGACGGGCTGTAGCTACGGCTGTCTAGGTAATGGAGACTGTGTCGCTGTGTGCGACTTTGATGCGATCCATATGAACCCCGAGACAGGCCTTCCCGAGGTGGACGAAGATAAGTGTACCGCCTGTGGAGCGTGTGTCAAAGCTTGTCCGAAGATGATCATCGAGCTACGCAAGAAAGGCCCCAAGGGGCGCCGTATCTACGTCAGCTGTGTCAATAAGGACAAGGGTGGCGTGGCTCGTAAGGCTTGCGCTAACGCTTGTATCGGATGTAGCAAGTGCTTTAAGGTATGCCAGTTTGAGGCAATCACGATAGAGAACAATCTCGCTTACATAGACCACCAAAAGTGCCGTATATGTCGTAAGTGTGTGGCCGAGTGCCCGACGGGAGCTATCCATGAGGTCAACTTCCCGCCACGCAAGGAGCCTGCCGACAAGCCGGCTCCTGCCAAGGCAACAGCCGCTACTCCTGTAGCTCCTGCTGCTACCTCCTCAACAGCATCTGTACCTCAGAAAGATTAACACGAAGCTATGGCAAAGACATTTAGAATAGGGGGTATCCATCCCCATGACCATAAGATCAGCGCCGGGGTACCTATCACCGTTGTCGCTCCTCCAGACGAGGTGGTCATCACATTAGCACAGCATATTGGTGCGCCTGCCGCCGCTGTCGTCAACAAGGGCGACAAGGTGCGCGTAGGTACGCTCCTAGGCAAGGCGGGAGGATTTGTCTCCGCAAATATCCACTCCTCCGTATCTGGTACCGTCACCAAGATCGACCAGATCACGGACGCAAGCGGCTTTAAGAAGCCCGCCATCTTTATCAAAGTCGAGGGCGACGAGTGGGAGGACTACATAGACCAGACAGACACCCTTGTCACAGACATTGACCTTGATGCTAAGCAGATCATCGATCGTATCGCTGAGATGGGCATCGTCGGTATGGGCGGTGCGACCTTCCCGACGCATGTCAAGCTCTCGCCTCCTCCTGGCCAGAGTGCCGACTACGTCATCATCAACGCTGTCGAGTGTGAGCCTTACCTTACGAGTGACGATGCGCTCATGCGTGTCAAGGCGATGGAGATCATGGTGGGCTGTGCGATCATCATGAAGGCTGCCAATGCTCCTCGTACGCTCATAGGGATTGAAAACAACAAACCCGACGCTATACGCATCATGCGTGACGCTGCGGAGCGTGCTAAGGAGTTCCTCCCCGAGGGACAAAGCATCTCCGTCGTACCGCTCAAGAAGCGCTACCCGCAAGGTGGCGAGAAGCAACTCATCGACGCTCTAATCCGCAAGCAAGTTACTTCGGGCGCATTGCCTATCTCTACGGGCGCTATCGTGCAGAACGTTGGAACGACCTTCGCCATCTACGAGGCGGTTATGAAGCACAAGCCACTCATCGAGCGCATCATCACAGTCACAGGAAGAGCTATCGCACGTCCGTCCAACTTCAAGGCACGCATCGGTACGCCTATGCAGACGCTTATCGACGCTGCGGGAGGTTATGCTGAGGAACCAGGCAAGATCATCGGCGGTGGCCCTATGATGGGACGAGCACTCGTCAGCACTGACATACCCGTTGCCAAGGGATCGTCAGGACTACTCATCCTCACTGCCAAGGAGTCGACACGTCCCGAGATGCACGACTGCATACGCTGCGGGAAGTGCGTATCGGTCTGCCCGATGGGTCTCAACCCCGCCTTCCTCATGCGTGACACGATCTACAAAGATTGGGAGAGTACCGAGCATAACTACATCGCCGACTGCATCGAGTGTGGCTCTTGTAGCTACACCTGCCCAGCAGGACGACCACTCCTCGACTACATACGTGTCGGCAAGCAGACCGTCATGGGTATCATGCGAGCCCGCAAGAAGTAATACACACTGAGACAGATCACCGATCCTCATCATCGACTACGATATATAGCTTATGGCACAACAAGTCATCGTATCACCATCACCGCATATTCATAGCGGTGACACCATTAGCAAGAATATGTATGGGGTGCTGATTGCTTTGATACCAGCATTCCTCGTCATGCTCTACCAGTTTAGGGTAGACGCTCTACTTATCACCGCCATCTCGGTAGCCTCTTGTATGCTCACGGAGTGGGTCATCACCCGTTTCTTCCTGCATCGCCCCTGTCAGCTACTCGATGGGTCAGCACTGCTGACAGGCGTCATCCTAGCCTTCAACCTCCCCGCCTCGCTCCCCTGGTGGCTCGTCCTTATGGGTGGTGTCGTCGCTATCGGCATTGGCAAGATGGCCTTCGGCGGACTGGGCAATAACATATTCAACCCCGCACTCGTCGGACGTGTCTTCCTACTCATCTCCTATCCTGCGCAGATGACCACCTGGAAGCTTCCCGCCCGCCTAGCTGAGCAAGCTCCCGATGCAGTCTCTGCTGCGACGCCTCTAGGCATCCTCAAGTCAGGAGCGATCAATGAGCTACCCGACTCGTTGCAGCTCCTCGCTGGCTTCAACTACTCCTCCATGGGAGAGGTGAGTGCTATCGCTATCCTCATCGGCTTAGCTTATCTACTCATCCGACGCATCATCACCTGGCACACGCCCGTGGCCATCATCGTCTCTGCCTTCGTACTGAGTGGCATCATGCACCTCTACGACCCAGCAATGTATGCTAGTCCCTTCTTCCACCTACTGACGGGTGGTCTGCTCTTTGGAGCAGTCTTTATGGCGACCGACTACGTCACCTCGCCCATCTCGCATCGTGCGCAGCTCATCTACGGATGTATGATCGGACTACTCACCGTCATCATCCGCTTGTGGGGTTCCTACCCTGAGGGTATGTCTTTTGCCATCCTCATTATGAATGCGTTCACCCCACTACTCAACAACTATATCAAGCCACGTCACTTCGGTCATGTGGGCAAATCTAGAAAGGAGGCTAAAAGATGAAGAAGCTACCCTCTACACTCCCCAATATGATCCTCTCACTCGGGATCATCTGTCTGATCATCGCTGGTATCTTAGCCTTGGTCAATGTAGCCACCAGAGACACCATCGCACAGGCCGAGACGAAAGCTAAGGTTGAAGCGATCAAGGAGATCGTTCCTGCCTTTGACAACAACCCTTACGAAGAGCAAGACACCGTCGCACTCGAGAGCGAGCCTCGTCCACTCGTCGTCTATCCCGCCATGCAGGGCGGGCAGCCTGTCGGCTATGCCATCGAGACCTATACCGATGCTGGCTTCGCTGGTCACATAGATATTATGGTAGGCTTTGACATGCAGAGCCAGATCATCGGCTTCAAGGTACTCAAACACGAGGAGACGCCTGGACTAGGCGCTAAGATACAGGAGTGGTTCACCTCTCCCGCATCGAATGCTGATCTCATCCGTGACGTACGCGGACTTGACATGAGCAAAGCCTCCCCGCTCAAAGTCACCAAGGACGGCGGCAAGGTCGATGCTATCACCGCAGCGACCATCTCTAGTAGAGCCTTCATCGATGCTATCGAGCGAGCATATAGAGTCTATCAGAGTCTCATCGGTGAGGGTAGTCCCGTAGCTCAAGCCACTGAGAGTAGCTGTGCGCTCCCCGAGCGAGAGGTCATCGACAGTCTCTTCAATACGATGCTTCCTGCCTATCGTCTTGTGGATAAGGCGAAGAGTGGTGCCACCGACGATGGCACTCCCTGGCTCACTCAAAGCTACGGTACCAACGATATGAGTCAGACGACAGGGCTACTCGTTGTCACCACCAGTGATAATGACTACGAGGGGCGTTGTCTCCCGATGCTCGTCTGCTTTGACAATAGCGGTGCACTCACAGCCTTTGCCATAGCTGATGTCAATGCCACGGGCAAGCTCCTCTCCATCAGTAAAAACTATGGAGGCAACCAAGATCCCGCCACCGCTAAGCCCTCGAAGAAGTCACTCATAGGCAAAAAGGTTACCTCTTCTAATCTCAAGCTACGTGAAGATGGCGGATCCATAGACGCTGTCTCAGGATCCACAGTCTCTTCACGCGCTATCCTACAGGGCATAGCCCGTGCTCAACGCATCTTTGTAAAGGCCTCTGCCAACGAATCAACTAAGTAATGCACCGCCATGAATAAGTATATCAAGACAATTACCAATGGTATCATTACGGAGAACCCCACCTTCGTGCTTCTCCTCGGTATGTGTCCTACCTTGGCGACCACTACGTCAGCCATCAATGGACTCAGTATGGGACTAGCCACCACCTTTGTGCTTATCTGCTCCAATGTGATGATATCCCTCTTGAAGCGACTCATACCCGATGCAGTACGTATCCCAGCCTTTATCGTTGTCATCGCAGGCTTTGTCACCGTACTACAGATGATCATCAAGGCATACCTACCAGCACTCGATCAGAGTCTAGGCATCTTCATACCGCTGATCGTGGTCAACTGTATCGTCCTCGGGCGTGCCGAGTCGACCGCCTCCAAGAGCAGCGTCGGCATATCCTTCTTTGACGGTGTCGGCATCGGACTAGGCTTCACCATCGGACTAACCCTCCTAGGCATCGTACGTGAGATGCTCGGAGGCGGTTCATTCTTTGGGCTGACCGCTTATCCCAATGACTACTCCGCACTACTCTTCGTGCTGCCTCCAGGAGCCTTCATCGCTCTAGGACTACTCATCGCCATCTATCACGCTATCACTAAGAAGCAATAGATCAAATCAATGAGATGCAAAGGCTAATCCCTAGCCACTGCTCACCACACAGACACTTACTACTATGAAATTCCTTATCATATTCATCGTTGCTGTCTTTGTCAACAACGTAGTCCTCTCCCAGTTCCTCGGTATCTGCCCCTTCTTAGGAGTCTCTAAGAAAGTCTCTACCGCCACAGGCATGGGCGCAGCCGTCACCTTCGTCTTGCTACTAGCGACGATGGTCACCTGGCTTGTACAGACCTATATATTAGTTCCCCTGGGACTCGAATTTCTGCAAACCATCGCCTTCATCCTCGTCATCGCCACGCTCGTGCAGATGATTGAGATGATCATCAAGAAGATCTCCCCCGCGCTCTATCAGGCGCTCGGCGTCTTCCTCCCGCTGATCACGACAAACTGCTGTGTACTCGGTGTCGCTATCCTCGTTATCCAGAAGGAGTTCACCTACGCTGAGTCACTTATGTATGCCGTTTCCATCGGTATCGGCTTCCTCCTCGCCATGGTCATCTTCGCTGGTATCCGCGAGCAGCTCGCCAAGACTGGTAGCACGCCACGCGCTATGAAAGGCACCCCCATCGCCCTCATCACCGCTGGCATCCTAGCGATGGCCTTTATGGGCTTCTCTGGTCTAGCCAGTCTCTAATTGGGCGAATCACTCAGGCGGTCAACGCTATACCGCCTCTAGTCTAGCTCCGCTCATCATCCATTGATGTAGCAGACACATCAGCTCCTAGATACGTTGACGTATCCAGGAGCTTTTTTTTAGAGCTCGCTATTGACGCTCTTCTAAAAAAGGGCTACATTTGCTATAGCTTGGTATCGAGATCCAGTCGCAAGGCCAGCGATCAGACTTGCCATCGTAAAGATGATCCTGTAAACAACATTAACATAAGAGATTATGAGACAACTACTGCTTTGGATCGCCGTACTGCTTGTGGGCGGATCCACACTCTTGGGAGCCAACGAAGTTGACGTAAATCATTTGGAACTAAGCATGACCGCAACTGGCGGTACACTTTCTTTCCAAAAGAACTATGCGGATAACAACATCGAGATCAATGTCTTCGATGCCAGCAACAACCTAATCGAGAGCGGAGACCTAGTACCTGAGGGCACTATGCTCAACCTGATGGGTACCGTAAAAGGCGGGAAGTATCAACTCAAGAGCTTCCATGTCTCGTGGGTAGAAGACGGGACTCCAAAGTCCGAAGAGCTACTCATTACGGCTGCAGACGACTTCTACGGGTCTTACTTGAAGCACTGGACCATGAAGCCCTATGACACGACCATCACCCTCGACTTTGAAGAGGGCGATCCTGACACATCAAGAGATCTAATCCTTACGATAGAGCCTTCGGAAAATGGTCTTATCGAGCTCTTTGACTACGACGGAGTCACTCCCATTGCGTCAGGATCGTCTGTCAAAGACGGTTCCGTGATCACTGTCAAAGCAACGCCAGACAACGGGTACAAAGTATCTCTCCTAAGGATCGGTGACGACTTCTACAGCAAAGACGCACTACACCCAGATGCAGAGACAGGCGTCGTGACCAAGTTCCAAACAGTCCATGCCTCGATGGTCATAAGTGCCCTCTTCGAGGAATACAAACCCAATAACGTAGACATCACAGTCATCAGTCCAAATATGGTTGAGGGCATGCTGATCATCTCTTCAGATGGTGAGAACCTAACACCTACCAATGGAGTCCTATCTCTCGAAAAGGGTAAGCAGATCACCATAACGGCTATACCTATGGATGAGTACGCCGTAACTTACATTAAGGTAGGCAGCACAGAGTACACAGAGGGACACGGACTAACTATTGGCGAGGAGGGCATAGCTACCATGCAGCTGGAGGTAACCGAGTCCACGACCATATCGGTTCTCTTTGACAAGAAGCAACAGATCGAAAAAGTCCCCATCACGATAGCTCCCTGCGACCATGGTTCTCTCGAGGTGCTTCATGGAGAGCAGCTCCTATCTAGTGGCGATCAAGTAGACAAAGGAAGCAGTATAACGGTCAAAGCAATACCTGACGAAGACGGATACGAGACCCTCTCCGTAACCATCGGCGATAAGGTTTATGAGGGCGATGCGCTAGTCCCTGATGCCTTCGGTATCGTGGCTCTAGAGGACATCATCACCGAGCCGACGACCATCAGTGCCCTCTTTCACAAGAGTGCCGTAGATACCTATAAGGTCACCTACACCTTCCCCAGTCAAGTCGCTGATCACATAACTGTAAAAGCAAATGGAGAGCCCTACCCAAGTGGCACCGATATAGCAGCTGGCACCGACATCGTTTTCGTCTACACACAGGGAGACTCTAAGTGGCATGTGGACAGTTGGATTGTAGACGGAAAAGCGGTAGCAGAGACAAAAGACAAAGCACTCTTTATCCTAACCGTAGAGAAAGACACCGAGGTCGGAGTCGCTATATACGACGGCATGCCATCCATCACGCGAGACAGCATCTCTATACGTCTCATGGATCACAGGTCATCACTTATGGTAAGTGGCCTCGCAGCGGGCACCCCGATTTGGATCTGTGATACCACAGGCCGCACACTCTTGGTCTCCAAGAGCCACTGCATAGACCTCAGCATGATGCCACGAGGCGTCTACATCGTGCGTGCAGGAGATATAGCTATGAAATTTGTCAAGTAGCCACCTCACATCCCAGTAGCCTCTCAAAGTTTTGTGGATATCTAAATGGCACAAGTCGGTTAGCTCGATGCGATGCGTAGCGATTCGTTACTCGTGAGATTTGTGCAGCTAATTTCTGTTTTCAGGTGCTGGGAGATATTTAGACAGGCGTATTCGAGTCATGTCCTCTCCTGAAATAGTACACAGTTGGGAAGCCAACCCCAACAACTATGAAAG
>UQDF01000065.1 GCA_900539765.1 uncultured Porphyromonas sp.
CAGGGGTGGGTGCTTTTATACGCTTCGTGTTGCACTTACTACTGGAAATTGCGCTTCAAGGAGACTATCCCATAAGTTAACAAATTCCTTCGCAGGGGAAGTTTTGGACCACTCACTCCTAGATTCTGCAAATCTCACGAGTAGCGATATGTAGGAGCGCTATGCGTCCTCACAGCGAGCTACACGTCTAGTTGTCTTTCGTGAGATTTGCGGAGTTAGTTCACCAGAGATCGATTAAAAAGAATAGTTTTATCTTTGCGCTTGGGGGATCTCTCTTTTCCTCCCATACATCTACTAATCTAATAACCCTATAACGAACCTATGAAAAGAAACCTATTTGTAGCGCTCCTGCTGACTTGCAGTGTAGCTCTTTTTGCTTCTTGTGGCCAAACGAAGGATTGGCACCTCAGCGAGCAATGTATGAAGAGCCTGAATGACCGCTATCCCAACGCCCGCATCCTAGATGTGGACTACGATGATGGTATGATCGAGGTGGAGATAAAGCACGACAAAAAGGATAAGGAGGTACTCTTCACAAACTCTTGTGAGTGGATCTCTACGAGCTGGGACGTGGCTAAGCGAAACGTACCCGACGTCGTCATGCAGGCGCTCCAGCAGAAGTATCCTAATGGACGCATTGACGATATCGACTTCTTCGAGATGCCTCAAGGCTCTTATTATCGCTTTGAGATAGAGCTGAGCGGTGACCGCGACGAGTACGTCTACATCACTCCTGAGGGTGTGATCACCGAGGTCAGCGTCTATCACAACTGATCCGCTAGAGACTAAACAGCAATAACTGACAAGGCGGACTAGACCACGCGTCTAGTCCGCCTTGCTGTATACTGATATGTACCCAAGAATGACAAATCGGGTACACATCGCAAGCGATATCTGTGTCCGAAAGCAGGCGAGCGCTTCCTCTCAGTAGAATCAGCTTGATGCCCCCTAGCCCAATAGCTTACTCATAGGGAAGATGTAACCTGCACTATAGAAAATTTCGCAAAAACTTGACGCTAAGGCACTCGCTGAGATCTTTTATCTATATTTGCAAGTGTGCTACACTTGACAATAGAGTGTGTACCACGGGAAGCTGTAATAACAGCTTTAGTATAGTCGTCTATAGCAAGCTCACAGCATACGGCTTCTTAGATTGCCAGGCGATTTGTCTCCTCTCCCATACGATGCTCTTCTCTTCGTATGAATAGATCCGCATGTATTGAAGACCTCATCAAGAAATACTGCTCAATAAATATACTAAAAGCATGAAAGATCATTACATCAAAAAGGCTTTGTGGAGCCTCTGTCTCATCTCCTCTGTAGGGGTGAGTGCACAAACTTTCAATCTGGATGGCATCGCTTATGAGGTGAACTCTGCGACTGAGCATACCGTCTCTGTGGTGAAAAACTCTGAGGATTATACTGGATCGGTTGTTATCCCCGCTTCGGTATCACACGAGGGCGTCACATATGCGGTGACGGCTATCGACTACGAGGCGTTTTATGACTGCTCTAAGCTCAAAGCGGTCACGCTCCCTGTGGGGCTTAAGCAGATAGGGGTCGATGCCTTTAGAGATTGTGTCGGACTCTCTGAGATAGAGATCCCAGAGAGCGTGGAGATGATCGGAGGTCACGCATTCTCTTGCTGTGAAAATCTACAGACCATCACTCTTACTGAGGGGGTGGGGCGTATAGGTGAGTATGCCTTCTATGACTGTGCAGCGCTGAAGAGTGTCTCCGTGCCAGGGAGCGTGGAGACGATCGGAGAGGCTGCCTTTGCCAAGTGCTTCAGTCTACAGTCTATCGATATAGCCGAAGGGGTCGACAGTATATGCGAAGGAGCATTTAGCAAGTGTATCTATCTGACAGACATCTCTATACCCGGGAGCGTGTCTTATCTCGGAGGCAATCTGTGTGCTACCTGTGGTAGCCTGACCTCAGTGACGCTGGGCGAGGGACTTACGGAGCTAGGCGACTATATGTTTGCTGGTTGTACCGCTCTCACTGCTCTAGCCTTACCCTCGTCTGTGATGAAGATAGGTGATTATGCCTTGTATGGCTGTGCTGCACTCGAAGAGCTGCTCTTGCCTCAAGGATTGAGTCACGTCGGGATCTACTCCTTTAAGGATTGTACATCTCTTGCCAAGATTCTCATACCAGGGACGCTTACAGAGGTCTCACAGGGAGCATTCTCTGGCTGTACAGCACTAATAGAAGTAAGAGCCTCTGAGGGCGTGCAGCGTATTGGTGAGAGTGCTTTTCTAGACTGTACGGCACTGGAAACGGTCTATCTACCTAATAGCTTGGAGCAACTGTACGACTATGCTTTCTCAGGGTGTACGGCACTGCAAAGCATCCATGCAGAGGGCGGACTACGCAATCTAGGTAAGTATGCCTTCCTGAGTTGTACATCGCTCACAGAGGTGCCTCTAGCGGAGGAGATGGGTCATCTTGACGATGGAGCATTTTATGGTTGCTCTCAGCTACAAAAACTGGTCCTACCAGAGGGACTGACCAGTGTGAGCGACTATCTCTGCGCTGGATGTACGGCGCTCTCCTCGCTCTCTCTGCCAGCGAGCTTACAGCGTGTCGGTCAGTACGCTTTTCAGGAGTGCTCCTCTCTAACCTCTATCGTTATACCTGAGGGGGTTACCTCGATAGGGACCTCTGCATTCTTCATGTGTGCAGCGATGACCTCGCTCTCCATACCTAGTACCACAGCTGAGATAGGTTTGTTTGCTTTCTCTGGGTGCACAGCGCTCACCTCTATCGAGTCTCATATCACAGATCCGAGCGATACGGAAGCCTTTGAGACTGAAGCGGATGCGCCTATCTATACAGTGGCAACGCTTTACGTACCCAGCGGTACTAAGGATCGCTACAAAGAGCATAGTCAGTGGCGACTCTTCAAAAACATTTGCGAGATGGGTGGCGATGCCAATACGATCGTTTCGCTCGGCACAGAGGCTGAACCCACGGAGGTACGACGATTTGACGTCTCAGGGAAGCAACTATCCGAACCTTGCGAAGGTATCAATATCATCGAGATGAGCAATGGCGAAACTCGCAAAGTCTTCGTCAAGGAATAGTCGATGACCGCTCTCGTACCATAAAATAGATGGAGCTAGTAACGAGCTGTCGGTACGTACGGCTCGGATGCACGATCGCGTGTCCCCACAAAGGGTTACTCGTGAAATTTGCTCCGACACCTCCGACAGATCGATATCCACGTGGGAAACATCAAATCCCCACGTGGATATTTTTTATTCTCCACGTGGGGGAGAAACGATTCCTCCGAAGTTTCATTTGATTCCTCCGAAGTTTTATTTCTCCTCCACGTGGAGAATGTTCATTTGCCACGTGGATATTTGAAATTCTCCACGTGGGGATCTGTCCCTTGTAAGGCAAAAGCATCGCAGGGCATGGAAGATCCTATTTATGACGCATCAGACCTGAGTCCCATAGCATCTTATCGTATGAATTAGTCGTCTGTTATGGTTGGATTATTGCATATAAGAAAACATTATGCTACATTTGCATCAGAACATGTTGATTTATGGAAAACAATTATGGGAAAAATAGAATGAGCGAAGGGCATCGATGATGGTTACCTCTCTATACGAGAGTCTTTATAGCAATCAAATACACCAAATCCAATAAGATATGCGAAAAGTACAATTACTGATTCTTATCCTGTGTGCCTTGTCACTAGGAGTGTCTGGACAGGGGATTACGATTACTTCAGGGCCTGAGGTCCTGCCTGATGAAGTCAATCACTACGCCGTCAAGGGCGTCAGTGACAATGGACGCTACATATACGGAGGGTGGGGCAACCCAGTCTATGTCAGCTTCGTATATGATACGGAGCGTGGCAATGTGGAGATCCTCGAAGCTGAAAGCCGAGAGGGTGTACAGGTGATCAAGGTCCTCTCTGATGGATCTGTCATCTTGGTCTACTCACCACAGAAGGCTTGCGAAGCTTATATACGTACTCCTCAAGGTCAGGAGATCGCCCTTAAAGCACCGAATCCTAATTATGGTCTTATGCCGTCTGATGCTACGGAAGATGGCAAGTGGATCATCGGCAATAGTCAGTCTCTAGATGCGCTCAGCCATCAGCCAGTCATAGGTGAGCGTCAGGCAGATGGCTCCTATCTCTTTACGGCTCTACCAGAGCCTGAAGAGGATCTGATGGGTTGTAAGCCGCAGTACAACAAAGTGGAGGCTATCTCCGCAGACGCACAGATACTAGTTGGGCGCCAGAATGGTCGCTCAGGCTTTGAGATGCAGTACATCAAGTGGACCCGACAGGGTGATGGTAGCTATACTTATACGCTGCCGATGGAGGGGCTATTTATCAATCCAGACAAACCCAAGCCTGGTATGCCACCTGTCTACGATGAGTATGTCACCGCAGAGCCTGGCACGCCTGAGCGCACTGAGCAAGAGGATCGCTATAATAAAGCCTTCGATGAGTGGTCGAAGAAGTGTGATGAACGTACGGGGCAGTATACAGCCACGATTATGCAGGTGACTCACTTCTCTCGTCCTCAGATGAAGTTCTGCACGGCTCTATATGAGAACGGTGGTGACGACATGTGGATGCCACAATTGCGACCCTTCGTCTGGGATGTGACGACAGATAGCTATCAGATCTTAAAGCCGGAGAGTGACCTAGCTCTCTGTGCCTTTGATGTGCTGTATGACGGGAGTGTAGTATGCCTCTCTAACCCAGGCATGCTCTTCTGGGGAGCTCATGCTGTCAATCCAAAGAACAATGAGAGCATACCGCTCCTGCAGTGGATAAAGGAGCACTCGGGGCGTGATATATCGGACTTCTATGCCAAGCAGGTTGACCCGATGATGAACTCTGTATGCATCGGCATACCTCGTATCAGTGGTGATGGTAAGACGATCGTCTTCTACACGATGAATGGTAATAGCGACCTAGAGATAGAGTTTTTCAATACGATGATCCGCCTGGTAGGTAGTGCTTACACAGCCAATGAAGTACCTCTAGCTAATGAGACAAATGCGATCGAAGCTCATATAGATGGTCGCCATCTTATCATCTCTAAGGGTGCGCTGGATATGCCGCTGACGATCGCTCTGTACGATGTGTCGGGACAGGTCGTATGGAGTAGTACGACACAGGAGCGACAGATCTCCCTACCAGTGTCTCTACCAGAAGGTAAGTACATAGCTCGCATCATCACTCCGAGTGGTGACAGCCGGGCAGTCTCGGGGATCGTTCGATAGAATCCACTACGTAGTGGTGAGTCACAGTGATAGCACTGCGACTCACTGCTATGTACCCAAAAATGACAAAACGGGAACACGTCGCACTCGATATGTACCCAAAAATGACAAAACGGATACACATCGCAAGCGATATGTACCCGAAAACGGCAAAACGGGTACACGTCGCAAGCGATATGTACCCGTTAAACGTTACTTTGTTATGGATTCGATGATTTCGTTGTTGTCGCTCGTTGTGAGATTGTCGTGCGTGAGCAGCTTGACGAGACCTGTATTGATGTAGTAATTCTCCCGCCCCTTTTGCACCTTCTCTAGGAGTCCTGCCTCCACGATCATATTGAGATACTTCGTGGCCGTCTTCCTCTGTACAGACATAGCCTCTGCCATAAAGTCTATCTTGGTATAGGGGTGAGAGAATAGATTGTTGAGCAACTCATACTTGTACTGCTTGCCGAAGAGGGGACGCAGCACGCTCTTGTATTCAGCCATCAGCCTAGCGATGCCCCTCACTAAGGCTAGCGTCTCCTGAGCTGTCTCCTCTACACCTCGTAGCATAAAGAGTATCCATGCCTCCCAATGGGAGCTATTGTCTGGAGCGTTGTCTCTGATGGCTTGTATCAGCTGATAGTATTGCGCTTTGTGACTTGTGATATACCGGCTGAGATAGAGTATCGGTAGATCTAACAAATCATTGGCGACAAGGTAGAGGATGTTGACGATACGACCCGTCCGACCATTGCCATCGTAAAAGGGGTGGATACTCTCAAACTGATGATGTATGATAGCCATCTTGATCAGTGGATCTATGGCGCAAGCCTCTGGATCGTTGATAAAACGGTCGAGATTGGACATATAATCTCTAACCTGCTGTGGATCTTGAGGCGGTGTGTAGACCACTCGACCGCTCTGGTCTCTTAGGGTCGTCCCCGCTTGCGTGCGCAGTCCTGCGCTATTGCCTACGAGACAACGCTGTACCTGTACGATCGTATTTGTCGTGAGGAGCTTATGGCGTCTTACCTCTTCAAAGCCTAACTGTATAGCCTCTCGATAGTTGAGTACCTCCTTAGTAGGAGCTGAGATGATGCTTTTGGGTAGACTGAGCCCTGCTCTGTATAGGTCGTCTTGTGTGGTCACGATATTCTCGATCTCAGAGCTCTCACGCGCCTCTTGTAGGGTGAGGGTACTGATGAGGATATGCTCGTTGGGAATCTCCTTGGCAGAGCCTTTGAGCTCGGCAAGTCGCATATTAGCTTGGATCGCTTGCCTGAGCACAGCTTTGGTCTCCAGGTCGTGCGGGAGTGGCAGTTGCGGTATGTCGTATGGCTTGGTCATAGTCTCTGAGAGTCTCTATCGTGCGTAGGTATACATCTACGGAGTAGATGCTACAAAGCTACTGATAATTTTGCGACACTTCACCGCACGTGTACCCAAAAACGACAAAACGGGGACACGTCGTACCCGATATGTTTTTGTTTAGTCTAAGAGATTTGACTCCTTATATATAATAGGAGAGACAGTCGTTTGGCAGTCTTAGCTCTCCTCGGGGTGAGGGGTGTGACTGAGGCTTGCTCACAACCGCTGACGACTGTTGTGGACGGAAGCTTATGGTGGTGTAGCTCACTTGCACTCCTCTCCTTGCCCTAGTAGGTGAAGCGCAATGAGTGCGAGCTTACTCAGTGAGGAGGGTCAGGAGGCGGGAGCCGTCGGGCTGCGCCTCGATATGGATGACGGCGGTGTCATCCGGGAGTAGGGGGGCGATGACGTCGGGCCACTCGATATAGCAGCGAGCGCCTGAGCGGATATACTCGGCTAGTCCTATCTGATCGGCATCGGCTAGGTTCTCTAGACGGTAGCAGTCTATATGATAGATGGTGTCGTCGGACTGAGTCGTGTAGACATTGACAATGGCAAAGGTGGGGCTATTGACCACCTCCTCTTCGCTGGCGCCATCGAGACGGCACAGCTCGTGAACGAGCGTCGTCTTGCCCGCTCCTAGATCTCCCTGAAGGGCGATGACGGGGTAGTCAGCTAGTCGTGTGTGTACCTCCTGGGCTATGCGTGGGAGGTCGGCAAGGGATTGTAGTGTGAGACGCATATAGCTAATGGTATTAACGAGGCGTGAGCGTGATACAAGGCACGAGCATCTCCTCCATAGAGATACCTCCGTGCTGGAGCGTGTCACGGTAGTAATTGACGTAGTAGTTATAGTTGTTGGGATAGGCGAAGAAGTTCTGCTCGTAGCAGAAGACGTATCCGTCTGTCAGGTGGTTGACTGGAAGACCTATATCTTTAGGTTTGCGAGGAGCATAAGCCTCCTTGGCATCGAAGGTGAGACTTTGCCCTAGCTTGTAGCGGAGATTGGTCGAAGTGTTGCGATTGCCGACGATCTTGACTGGCTTGCGAACGCGAACGGTGCCATGGTCGGTTGTCAAGATGATCTTGGCGCCTATCTGAGCGATCTGCTCGAAGAGCCTATAGGTGGTCGAGTGGCGGAACCAGCTTTGCGTCAGGGAGCGATAAGCGGCCTCGCTACTGGCTAGCTCTCGGATCATCTTGCTCTCGGTACGAGCGTGCGATAGCATATCGACGAAGTTGAGGACGATGACATTGAGCTGATTGTCCTCTAGCTCGTTGAGCTGAGCGAGGAGTCGCTCGCCAAAGGAGGTCTCGTAGACCTTGCGGTAGGCGAAGCTGTAAGGCTTGCGGTAACGCTTGAGAAGGCTTGCGATCATGGGCTCTTCGTTGAGATTTTTGCCCTCTTCGCTCTCCTCATCGACCCATAGCTCGGGAAAGGTTTTCGCGATCTCTAGGGGCATAAGTCCTGAGAAGATCGCGTTTCTCGCATATTGTGTGGCTGTGGGCAGGATGGCGGTGTACATACCGTCGTCGAAGGTGAAGAGTCCGCTCAGCATCTCCTGCACGGCGAGCCACTGGTCCCAGCGGAAGTTGTCGATAAGGATTAGGAAGATACGCTCGCCACGATCTAGCATCGGGAAGACCTTGTCGCGCATCAGCGTGTGGCTCATCGTGGGGGCGCTCTTAGGATTTTGTATCCACCCCTCGTACTCCTTGATGATATACTTGGCGAAGAGTCTATTCGCCTCATCGCGCTGCGACTGCAGCGTCTCCGCCATATCGGGGAGGTAGTTGTCTACCTGCATAACCCACTTAGAGATCTCCTTATAGATAGCCATCCACTCGTTGATGGTGCCAGCACTATTGATCTGTAGGGATAGCTCACGGAAGGCTTGTATGTAGTTTTGCTGCGTAGCCTCGGTGACGATCTGCTCTCGGTGCAGTACTTTCTTGAGCGAGAGGAGGAGTTGGTGAGGATTGACTGGCTTGATGAGGTAGTCGGCTATCTGACGGCTGATCGCCTCATTCATCAGGTGCTCCTCCTCGCTCTTGGTGACCATGACGACGGGGAGGTAAGGGTAGAGCGGTGCGATGCGTGCGAGCGTCTCTAGTCCCGACAAGCCTGGCATCTGCTCATCGAGGAAGACTAAGTCGTACGACTGCTCTTGCAGCAAGTCGAGGGCGTCGGCGCCACTCACGCAAGGAGTGACCTGGTAGCCGTGCTGCTCGAGAAATATGATGTGCGGTCTCAGGAGATCTATCTCGTCATCGACCCATAGTATCTGTATTGCGGACATAGATGCGTAGCTTATTGTGTGGGGAAGTTAGTGCTGGCAGTACCAGTCGTAGAGCTGGGGGATGCCGACGGCTAGGGGTGTGGTGGCGGTGTAGCCGAGGGAGGTGAGACGTGTCAGGTCGAGGAGCTTGCGGGGTGTGCCGTCGGGCTTTGTGCTGTCCCACTCGATGCGCCCCTCATAGTGTGTCGCCTCTGCGACAAGCGTGGCGAGCGTGCGGATAGAGACCTCTTCGCCCGAGCCGATGTTGATGTGCGTGTTGCGGATCTCTCGCTCGTCAGCTGGATATAACTCAGCGAACGACACCCGCTCGGCAATGGTGATGCAAGCCTCCGCTAGGTCGTCACTCCACATAAACTCACGCAGTGCCGACCCCGTGCCCCATAGCTGCAAACTGGTGGGCGTGATGCCGTAGCGTGCTAGCTCTGCCGTGAACTCTGCCAGACTACTCTGCTCTGTCAAGCCCCCCAGCGGACGCTGCGCCACATCCCGCCGTAGTGCTGCTAGGTCGCCACGAAGCAATGCGCCCGCTAGGTGTAGCTTACGGATCATAGCGGGTAGCACATGGCTATTGACTAGGTCAAAGTTGTCCCCATAACCATATAGATTGGTCGGCATGACCGAGAGATAGTTTGTGCCGTACTGAAGATTCATACTCTCGCACATCTTCATCCCCGCGATCTTGGCGATAGCGTACGGCTCGTTGGTGTACTCCAGTGGTGAGGTGAGCAGTGCATCCTCACGCATCGGCTGAGGCGCAAGCCGTGGATAGATGCAGCTACTGCCGAGGAAGAGCAATCCCTCGACTCCATTGCGGAGTGCGGAGGTGAGGACGTTTTGCTGTATCCCCAGATTGTTCATGATAAAGTCGGCGCGATAGGTCTGATTGGCCATGATCCCGCCCACATGCGCTGCTGCGAGGAATATGTAGTCGGGTCGCTCCTCACGCATGAAGCGCTCCACTGCCACTGCGTCCAGTAAGTCTAGCTCTTGATGCGTGCGGGTGATCAGCTGTTGGTAGCCTCGAGCTTGCAGTTGGCGGAGTATCGCCGATCCTACCAAGCCTCTATGTCCAGCCACATAGATGCGGCTTTCAGGTGTCAATTGTTTCATAGCTTCTTACGCTCTTCTTTAGCAAATAGCTCTAGATCGCTCTCGACCATACGCTTGACCAGTTCCTCGAAAGGAGTCATCCGAGGGTTCCACCCAAGGCGCTGTCGTGCCTTCGTTGGGTCGCCCAGGAGCGTCTCCACCTCAGCGGGGCGGAAGAAGCTCTCGTCCACAGCGACCAGCACACGCCCCGTGGCACGGTCCACACCCTCCTCGTGCAGGCCCTCACCTCGCCACTCTAGGTCGATGCCGACATAGCGGAAAGCGAGCTTGGCAAACTCCCGCACCGAGTGCTGCTCGCCCGTGGCGATGACAAAGTCCTCGGGCTTCTCGTTTTGCAGCATCAGCCACATACAGTAGACATAGTCAGGCGCATAGCCCCAGTCACGGAGCGCATTCAGGTTGCCTAGGTAAAGCTTGTCCTGCAGTCCCAGCTTGATGCGTGCTGCTGCCATCGTGATCTTGCGGGTGACGAAGTTCTCACCTCGTCGCTCACTCTCATGGTTAAAGAGGATTCCGTTCACCGCAAACATACCGTAGCTCTCCCGATAGTTGCGAATGATCCAGTAGGCGTAAAGCTTAGCGCAGGCGTAGGGCGAGCAGGGGCGGAAGGGCGTCAGCTCATTTTGCGGAGTCTCCGCCACGTGACCGTATAGCTCACTCGTGGAGGCTTGGTAGATGCGTACCGACTGGCTCATGCCTAGGATGCGCACCGCCTCGAGTAGTCTGAGGGTGCCGATGGCGGTCACGTCGCCTGTGTACTCCGGCACGTCAAAGGAGACCTTGACATGGCTCTGAGCCGCTAGGTTGTAGATCTCCGTAGGGCGCACCTCCTGGATGATGCGTATGAGCGACGAACTGTCCGTCATGTCGGCCCAGTGAAGCTCTATCTTGCGTCTCTGACTCTGGTCACGCACCCAGTCGTCGAGGTATAGATGCTCGATGCGAGCGGTGTTGAAGTAAGAGGCTCGGCGTAGCGTGCCGTGCACCTCGTATCCCTTGGATAGAAGCAGCTCAGCGAGGTAAGAGCCGTCTTGCCCCGTGATGCCGGTGATGAGAGCTATAGGTCTAGACATAGGTGTGACGATATCGATTTAATCCCAAAGGTACGAAATTAGAGGTTAGACCTTAGATATTAGATATTAGAGATTAGGGGCTTTCTCTAGCCAACAGCTAGGTTAGTAATCGAGTAGGTCGGGAAACGAAAGTTTTCTGACCTACTTTCGTTTCCTTTCCTCTCACACCACCGTACGTGCCGTTCGGCATACGGCGGTTTAATTCGTTTTCAA
>UQDF01000066.1 GCA_900539765.1 uncultured Porphyromonas sp.
GAAGTTTTTTTCCTACATTTGTAAGTGTGTTGCACTTGACACTGGAATGTGCGTTTCATCTCGATTACGATAGTGTGTTGCGTATGTGAAGAATAAGTCTTACCTTTGCATTGTGTTTTTCATGGTGTTAGATTTTAAGGTTAATGAGAAGGGGCTGTCGTACTGACAGCCCCTTTTTTATGATTGCTAATACCATCGTCTCTAGCTCCCCTTGTGAAGGGGTCTGCTGGCTGTGCGCGTGATGTCGTGGCAGTCTCATTTTTTTGTACTACATTTGCTGTAGTATCAAAGTGACCACAATATGAAAAGAGTTTATCTATCCGTACGCTCGCTCCTCTCGGCAGGAGCCTCACTCCTACTGGGCTGGCTGGGATTCGCTAGTTGCACAGAGTCCCTAGGAGGCGGAATGGCTGAGTACGGCACGCCCACAGTCGACTATGAGTTTAAGGTACGTGTTACTGACCAAGACGCTAAGCCTGTCGAGGGTCTTCAGGTAGACCTACCCGTAAGCCATGGAGACGAAAAGGAACTCACCGATGCACAGGGCAATGCGGAGCTAGATGGTAGCTACGTAGGCTTCCGCAAGGATCACCAAGTAGTCCTAGAGGTGAAGGACATCGATGGCGAAAAGAATGGCGTCGTCACAGACAAGCAGGTCACCGTAGAGGTCAAGGAGAGCGACTTCGTCAGCAAGGGCTCTGGCAACTGGAACAACGGCAAGGTCGAGAAGGAGATAGAGATCCAAGTGGAGCGTAAGTAGTCGGGACAGACCACTGACCCGTCACTCTTATTATATTATGAAGCGAACACTCTCAAATATCTTCTCCAACCTCATCGTTGGTACGCTACTCGCACTGATTGGCTGCTTAGGCTTCTCCAGCTGTAAGACACGCACGACGCAAAGGACGAGCGAAGGCGACAAGGCAGAGCAGCCTGATACGACTACGCTCGTCAAGCCTAGACCTAGGCCAGACGGCATGGGCATGGTGATGTATGGCACGCCTACGACGATGTTCGAGCCTAAGCAGATAGTAGAGCCCGAGGAGCAGCAGTAAGTCAGACCTTGTGATCCCATCAATGAAACTAAGCAAGCAGAAGTCCGTCGGGCAGACGCTCCTACGTCCTGCCTTCAAGCAGCGCATCGCCCTCGACCTGCATCGTATCTTGCAGGCGGAGAATGTGCGTCGGCACCCGATGACGACGCTCTTCTGGGAGTGTACGCTACGTTGCAACTTGCACTGCGGGCATTGCGGTAGCGACTGTCGCGTGGAGAGTGGTGTCGACGAACTGTCGGTCGCTGACTTCATACAGATTATTGATGGGCTGACTCCTCACGTCGATCCCAACAAGCTACTGGTCATCTTCACGGGTGGCGAGGCGCTCGTGCGGAAGGACATCGAGGAGGCGGGGCTAGCCCTCTACCGTCGTGGCTACCCTTGGGGCATCGTGACCAATGGTATGCTACTCGACGCGCAGCGCTTGGATAGCTTGCGCCGTGCCGGACTACACACAGCGACGGTGAGTCTAGATGGCTTTGCCGAGGCGCACAACGCTCTGCGAGGACATCCGCTCAGCTACGAGCGAGCTTGGCGAGCAATACAACTACTCACGCAGGCCGAAGACTTGGTCTGGGACGTGGTGACTTGTGTCAATCCGATGAACTTTGACACGCTCCCCGCCTTTCGTCAGCAACTGGTCGATGCGGGTGTGAAGCGTTGGCGACTCTTTTCGATCTTCCCTGTGGGGCGTGCTGCGGAGAATACGCAGCTCCAGCTCTCCGACAGTCAGTACTACCAGATGATGCAGTTTATCATCGAGACGAATGAGGCGGGAGAGATCGAGGCGCAGTATGGCTGTGAGGGCTATCTAGGAGCCTTCGAGGGGCGTACGCGTCAGCAGTTTTACCAATGCCGTGCTGGCGTAAACATAGCCTCTATCCTATGCGACGGCTCTATCAGCGCCTGCCCGAGTATTCGCTTTGACCACAAGCAGGGCAACGTACATCACGACGACCTGTGGCAAGTGTGGGAGGAGCGCTTCGAGAGTTATCGGGATCGCTCGTGGGCTAAGACTGGTCCCTGTGCCGACTGCAAGAGCTGGAAGTACTGTCTGGGCAATGGTATGCACCTACGAGACGATGAGGGCAAGCTCCTCGTCTGCCACCTCCAGCGTCTTGAAGCGGGTGCCGAGGCGCTACATGCCTCTGGAAGGAGATGACCGATCAGTCGCTGTCGCCTACGGAGCTGATCGTGCGCTATGCACACGATGAGCTACGCTTGAGTGCCGTAGGCTTAGCCCCAGCCGAGGCGGTTCCACAAGAGGTGTGGCAAGCTTATCAGCAGACCATCACGGGAGACGCTTACGCTGGTCTAGACTACCTGCAGCGTTACGATGATGTGCGGTCGGATCCACGCAAATTACTCCCCGAAGCTAAGTCGATCATCGTTGTGGCGCAGAGCTATTATCCGCCTGTCAAGCAGCCACTAGAAGCACCTCAAGTAGCTTACTACGCCTACGGACGCGACTACCACAAGGTGGTGCGCAAAAAGCTCGAGCGTCTCCTCGCATTCATCCAGTTTGAAGTTGACCAAAGCGCCACGGGCCGTGTCTGCTGCGACACGGCTCCGCTACTAGAGCGTTACTGGATTATGCAGAGCGGACTAGCCTATCAGGGTCGCTCGAAGATGATGATCATACCTCGTCTAGGCACATTCTTTATCTATGGATTCCTCGTCGTATCCCTACCGCTAGAGTATGGTGCTGCGATAGATCGCAGCTACTGTGGTCACTGTCAGAGATGTATCGACAGTTGTCCTGGAGGAGCATTGCAGGCAGACGGCACTTTTCTAGCTGATCGCTGCCTGAGCTACCTAACGATCGAGCATCGAGGTGTATGGCCCGAAGGCGTTGCTGAGCGTCTAGGCAACCGACTCTTCGGTTGTGATGTCTGCCAGACGGTTTGTCCGCACAATGCGCACTGCGCACCGCACGACGAACCAGACTTTATGATCCGCCCCGCCATTGCACAGCTAACTTATGAACAGCTGGCCAGCTTTACTCCACAGCTCTACGAAACCTTAACGATAGGCTCCTCGATGCGACGATGCGCCTACGAAGACCTCCTCCGCAATGCCCAGGCGGTTTTAGCCAATCATACCACTCCCCTATGACAAGACACTACAATATAGCAGACCTACGAGGACGCTTCATGCGCCGACTGAAAGACTATGGTCTCCCCCTCTCCATACTGATCGGCATCGTGGGCTATCGCCCGCTCTCCACGCTGAGTCCCGCCATCCCCTATATGCTGATGCTGATGCTCTTCTTTAGCTTTCTCAAGCTCACCCCTAGAGATCTGCGCATACGACCGATCCACTTTTACCTACAGCTCATACAGATCGTGCTAGCTGTGGGTGGCTACCTACTGGTGCGCTACTCGGGCATCTCCGAGAGCAAGCTTCTCGCCGAGGGACTCATGATCTGCTTCTTCTGCCCCGCAGCCTCCGCATCGCCCGTGGTCATCGGCTTCCTCGGGGGCAATGTAGCCCTCGGCACCACCTACGTCCTGCTCACCAGTGTAGGAGTCATCGCCTTAGCACCGCTCCTGCTAGGCTTCTTCGGCAGTGGAGCGATGGACTACGGAGCCACCTTCGTGCAGATCTTCTACCGTGTGCTACCCGTCATCACACTGCCCCTACTCCTCGCTTGGGCGGTCCGCTACGGCGTCAAGCCCGTCTATCAGGTACTCACGAAGATCCCCTCAGCCAGCTTCTGGGTTTGGCTCCTCTGTCTCTCACTCATCATGGCCAATACGGTACACTTCATCGCACAGGAGCCACGGGAGATGATTCCGACGATGATCCTGCTAGGCGTCATGGGGCTAATCGCCTGCATCGTTCAGTTTGCCCTCGGCAAGTGGCTCAGCAAGCGAGTTCTCGGCGAGAGCATCACCCTCGGGCAGAGCTTAGGACAGAAAAACTCAACCATCGCCATCTGGCTAGCGCAGAGCTACCTCAACCCGCTCTCGTCCGTTGCTATGGCCGCCTACTCTATCTGGCAAAACCTCCTCAACGCCTACCAAATACACCGCGCCACGCAACGCACCGACCCAAAACCCTCCCATAAGCGAAAGTCTAAACAAAACGATTAGAGGCCCGTCCTTATGACGAGACGAAAAAGGATAACGCTGCTGGTCATCGGGGCTATTGCTCTGGTGATGTTGCTGTGCGGAGTATGGCTATGGCGCTCTATGCGCACGAGCAATCCGTGGGGCGCTCAGACTATTGGCGACATAGCCACACCTATAGGCTACACCCGTGTGGAGGCTCCCGCGGGGAGCTACACGGCTTATCTACGCGCCCTACCCTTGAAGCCGCGTGGTGCTAGGGTGCAGCTATACACAGGGGGCGATGCGCGCTTGCAGTTTCTCTCTACTGCGGTGATCGACCAGGATATCCTCAGCAACGATGAGCAGTGTGCCGATGTGACTATGCGTCTGCGGGCTGAGTACCTTTGGCAGAAGGGACGCTACCGAGAGATCAGCTTTCGCAATGTCCATGGCAAGACGATGCGCTACTCTGGCGGAGCGTCTCGTAGTGCCTTCGAGCGTTATATGCGAGGCGTCTATGGTGCTTGCAGTACCTTCTCGCTCTATCAAGAGACCAAGCCCCGTGCTATCCAAGATGTGATGCCAGGCGATGTGCTCGTCTACCCAGCACGTTCAGGGCGCAAGTATGGGCACGCCATTATGGTAGTCGATGTGGCACGGAGCAGATCAGGCAAAGTGGCGATCATGTGCCTCGAGGGCAATACCCCCGCTCGTGAGAAGCACCTCGTGCGCAATCCCAACCCACTGCGTAACCCGTGGTTTATACTCAATGAGGGAGACGAGGCAATACAGATCTCAGTCTTCCGCTTTAACAAAGACGAGCTCAGACATTACTAACCCCAGCAAGCACTCCATAATAATATGAGACGAGCCCTCTTACTCCTCACCCTACTCCTCAGCAGTCTCCTCACCCTCTCTGCTCAGACCTATATCTATAGCGGAGATAAGCGGTACGACTACGACTCACAGGTTATTGCCACGTGGGACGGCACACGCCTCTACAGCGGAGACAAGCGATACGACTACAATTCACGAGTCATCGCCACGTGGGACGGCACACGCCTCTACAGTGGCGACAAGCGGTACGACTACGACTCACAAGTCATCGCCACGTGGGACGGCACACGCCTCTACAGCGGGGACAAGCGATACGACTACAATTCACGAGTCATCGCCACCTGGGACGGCACACGTGTCTACAGTGGCGACAAGCGATACGACTACGACTCACGAGTCATCGCCACCTGGGACGGTCCTCGCATCTACAGCAGTGACAAGCGGTACGACTACGACTCCCGCGTCCGCTACACCATCGAGGGGCACCTCCCCGTTGCCGTTGCCATCTACCTCATCTTGTGATATTTTGGAAGTAGTAACACGCTCATCTCTCGAAAGAAATAGCTACATTTGTAGTAACAAATAACAACTCACTCAACACGATGAAGCGAATCATGGCTCTATTGCTAAGCCTCGTCTGCTTAGCCACTACGCTGTCCGCTCAGGTGCAGGACGCGACAGACCTCTCTGCGCAAGACTTGCCCACCTTGGAGCGAACCTTTGACACATTCTCACCCGACCTCCAGGATACCCTAGGAATCATTATGTCCGAGCCAGAGGATCAGACAGCGTTCCTCGAGCACCTCCAGAAGGCACTCCAGAGCGAGCCTAACAATGGTGTCGCTTGGGCTTACGTCGCCGCCATCTACCGTATGCAGCGCAAGCCCGAGCAAGCTCTAGAGGCTGCTACCAAGGCAATCACCCTCCTACAGGCGAAGCCTGCACGTAGAGCTATGGTCTACAGCCTACGCTCTGATATCTATACAGACCTTGATGATGGTGTCAAGGCACTTATGGACCTGCACTCTGCTATCAAGGATGCTCCCGACACGCCCGATCTATACTTAAAGCGTGGAAATCTCTATGGCTCTATGGAGCAGTACGACCTCGCTGAGGTGGATATGCGTAAGGTTGCTTCGCTCGATCCTAAGAACCCAATGGGCTATCTCGGATTGGCCGTGATTGCGATGCTACAAGAGAGGCAGGAGGATGCTATACAGGTCCTGAACGAAGCTATTAAGATTGCTCCAGACGAAGGCGTTTTCTACTATCTGAGAACTAATGTCTACATCCAGCTAGAGCACTACGATGAGGCGATGGATGACATTATCTATGCCATTGCAAACAGCCTTGCAAACGAAGACACCTATACCCTCCTCAATATCATCGCAGCTCAGGCAATGCCTACCCTCGAAGCTAAGCTCAAGGCTGTAGAGTCCGTGAGCAAAACGGGAGGGTACCTCTTCATTATCGGCATGGCTCATCAAAATATCGGAGATGACAAAGGGGCACTGGAGTACTACCAGCAAGTTACAGAGCGACAAGAGCTAACCGATTTCGTAGCCAGCCACATAGCGACTGCCTATCAGATGATAGGCGACTACAGCTCGGCACTCAAGTATATCGACGAAGCTATCTCGCTAGACCCTACGGACTACACCTACATTTACGGCAAGGCGCAGATGCTCTTTGAGGATGGCAATTTCCAAAGAGCTCTCGCAGAGTCGAATAAGTATATTTCCTTCATACCTGATGACCCTGATGGCTACTATCAGCGTGCTCAGATCAAGAGTAAGCTCCAGGACCTCCAGGGAGCCATCGATGACTACTCCAAGGCCATCGAGCTAAACGACACCTACCTCTTTGCTTACATCAAGCGAGCTGACCGCTACACAGCATTGGGACGCAAGGATGCCGCCACGGCCGACTATCGCAAGGAGATCGAAATCCTACAGGAGCACGATGTGATAGACATCTCCATGGCATATGCTTACCAGTCTCTCGGCGAGCAGGAGCAAGCCCTTGCGACCATTGCTAAGTGTATCGAGGAGGATCCCGACAGTGCCGAGCTCTACTACAGCATCTCAGGGGTCTATGGTCGAATGGGTAAGACAGAGCAAGCGCTGGACAACCTACGCATCGCCTTCGAAAAGGGATTCAACAGCTTTTCACTCATCGAGCTGGACGACGACCTCGCCGCCCTACGAGACAAACCACAGTACAAAGCACTCATACAGCAGTACAAAGAGAAGCTCGGCTACAAGATGCCCCAATAATAAGCACCCCAGACACAATCGCATAGCCACGTGGAGAGTCACAAGTCTCCACGTGGCTATTTTTTATTCCCTCCGTGGGGATCCTTTCGTCCCTCCGTGGGGATCTTGAAATCCCTCCCTTGGGAGATTTTCGTCCCAACGCAGGTGGGATATTTTCGTTCCATCTGTATGGGATGGTCTCTCACGCAGATTATCCACACCATGGGGGCTTCACAGAGTACTCCTCTTAGACAAGAAACGGAGGCTCTATGCCAGATGCCATAGGTAGCAAAGTTGTAGGGGCGCAGGCCGTCGGAGCGTCCGTTGTGTCAAAGGTTACAGCATCATGGTTTTAACGGGGACGGACGCACAGGTCGTGCGTCCCTACAGGGGGCGGTCTCGCTTTAATACAACGGTCGCCACACGTGAGATTTGCGGGATCAAAGAGTCGGGTGGGGTGTTGTGGCTTCGCTGGAGTTTTGTATCTTTGGAGATATGAAGGAGACCAGACGGCTCTTCGGGAGCCTCTCCAGCTATCCCGCACTGTGGGATAGGTTTCGTTGACTATTAGACAAACTGTGATCGTATGAAACAGAAACGGATAACTAAACTTTTACTCTTCGTACTCCTCCTCGGCGTGGGGGCTAGTAGTATGGTAGCCTCTGACCGACAGCAGGTCTACGAGGCGTATGTAAAGCGTGACATCAATAGCTGGAAGCGGGTCGTAGACCGTATGCACGCTGAGCCTAACAAGAGCTATGCACGTATTGCCGAGCTGGTGGAGTATGAGTACGGCTACATCGCTGAGTGCATCCTGCGCGACAGAAACA
This sequence comes from uncultured Porphyromonas sp., assembly GCA_900539765.1. Lineage (GTDB taxonomy): Bacteria > Bacteroidota > Bacteroidia > Bacteroidales > Porphyromonadaceae > Porphyromonas. Next base: position 8,031 of record UQDF01000066.1, read on the forward strand.
ATGAGGCGGAGCAGTACCTCAAGCGCTACAAAGCGCATGTGGACTACCTCCTAGAGTGTGACTACAAGGAGGCCGAGATGACCGCCTACCTATCGGCTTACTACAGCTATCGTGTCGGTGTCTCGTGGCTACGCGCTCCACTGGTGGGCAATAAGTGCATCAGTCTAATGAATCGATCGATTGCTTTGGACAAGCAAAACGCTATTGGTCTCATACAGCGAGGCAATGCGCAGTACTTCGCTTCGGCCTTCTTCAAGGGAGATGCTAAGCGAGATGCTATCGACTACCTACTTCGTGCAGAGCGTGCGATGGTTTCGCAGGGCAAGAGCAAGGGGTCGTGGCTCTACCTGAACCTCGTCGTACAGATTGCCGAGTGCTACGTAGGTGTCGGGGAGCAGACGCAGGCGGAGGCGTGGTATCGCAAGGCGATGAAGCTGGAGCCACGGCTCACCTGGGCGCTCGACAATAAGTACATAGAGAGCAAGCAAAAGCACGGACAGCCAAACTAACTGCAATAGAAGAACAAAGCAGGCTACATGTCCTTCCAACTAACCTCGAAGTATAAGCCGACGGGCGACCAGCCAGAGGCTATTGCTCAGCTCTCGCAGGGAGTGCGTGATGGGTTGCCTCATCAGACGCTCCTCGGTGTGACGGGCTCGGGCAAGACCTTTACGATCGCCAATGTGATACAGCAGGTGGACAGACCGACACTGGTCATTAGCCACAACAAGACGTTGGCGGCACAGCTGTACAGTGAGTTTAAGGCTTTCTTCCCCAACAATGCGGTAGAGTACTTTGTCTCTTACTATGACTATTACCAGCCAGAGGCTTATCTGATCAATACAGATACCTATATAGAGAAGGACATGGCGATCAATGCGGAGCTGGACAAGCTACGACTACGTGCTACCGCCTCGCTCCTCTCGGGTCGTCGCGATGTGATTGTGGTCGCCTCGGTCTCCTGCATCTATGGTATGGCCAATCCGAATGACTTTGAGAATAAGATCATCAAGCTGGAGGTGGGCATGCAGATCGAGCGGGACGCACTGATGCGACGTCTAGCGGAGTCTTACTACGTCAATAACAAGGCGGACTTCGTGAGTGGCTCCTTTAGGGTGAAGGGGGATACGATCGACATCTTTCCCGCCATTGAGTCCTTCGAGGGGGTTGCCTACCGCATCGAGCTGTGGGATGACGAGATCGATCGGATCACTATCATCGATCCAGTCTCGGCTGAGAGCCAGGGGACGCTGGATAGCCTACGCATCTACCCGGCCAACCTCTTTGTAACAACGGAGGAACAGACGCAGCGTGCGATCGTCGAGATCAAAAAAGATCTAGGCGACCGCACGGCAGAGCTGGAGCGTGAGGGACATCTCTTTGAGGCGAAGCGCCTCTACGAGCGGGTCTCCTACGACCTGGAGATGATCAAGGCGGTGGGCTACTGCTCGGGCATTGAGAACTACTCGCGCTACTTCGATGGTCGCAAGCCAGGCGAGCGACCCTTCTGCCTGATGGACTACTTCCCCGATGACTACCTCCTAGTCATTGACGAGAGCCACGTATCGATACCGCAGATACGCGCTATGTATGGCGGAGACAAGGCGCGCAAGACCACCTTGGTGGAGTATGGCTTTCGTCTGCCAGCGGCTTTGGACAATAGACCCTTGGAGTTTGGCGAGTTTGTCAATCTGACCAACCAAGTGATCTATGTCAGCGCCACGCCAGCTGACTACGAGCTCAATATGAGCGAGGGCGTGGTGGTCGAGCAGGTGATACGTCCCACGGGACTACTAGACCCGCCTATCGAGATACGCCCCACGGAGCATCAGGTGGACGACCTGATGGAGGAGATCGTCATACGCACGGAGCGCAACGAGCGGACACTCGTCACGACCCTGACAAAGCGTATGGCGGAGGAGCTGAGCGACTACCTCATACGAGCGGGCGTCAAGTGCGCCTACATACACAGCGATGTGGACACGCTAGAGCGTATACAGATTATGGACAGCCTGCGTGAGGGGGCTTACGATGTCTTGGTCGGGGTCAACCTCCTTCGTGAGGGGTTGGACTTTCCCGAGGTCTCGCTCGTAGCGATCCTCGATGCGGACAAGGAGGGCTTCCTCCGCTCGCATCGCTCGCTCACGCAGACGGCGGGACGTGCTGCCCGCAATGTGCACGGGCTGGTCATCTTCTATGCGGATAGCATCACCGATAGTATGCAGACGACCATCGACGAGACCAACCGCCGCCGAACTAAGCAGATAGCCTACAATGAGGCGCATAACATCACCCCGACGCAGGTGGTGAGCAAACGAACAAATGCGCTCTCGCAGGAGGGCTATGTAACAACAAAATCCTCGGCACAAGCCGAAGCTTATGTCGAGGATCAGATAGCTGTCGCCTCACCTGTCGCTGAGTACCTCACTCAGGACAAGCTCCCAGACCTGATCGAGCAGGTACGCAAGCAGATGTATGCTGCTGCCAAAGAGCTTAACTTCGTCGAGGCTGCACGCCTACGCGACGAGATGTACGCACTGCAGAGTCGCCTAGAGGATCAAAAGAAGTAGTAGCTAAGCGTCTCGTACAGACGAGTAACCCGCTGCTTTCTAAGTTCATCTGCAAGTAAAATGCGAAGTTTTTTCTCGTTTCGGAAGCTCGGTCGACATCTCTTCGGGTGAACCGCTCGGCGGGGTGGGGGTTCCGACCGTAGGGGCGGACCTGTGTGTCCGCCCGTCCTCACCTGAGTGCAGTCTATTCTGCGGGCGGACACGTA
>UQDF01000067.1 GCA_900539765.1 uncultured Porphyromonas sp.
TCATTGTACTCATAGTTATATTTCTTACGAGTCAACTTTTTTCAGGGTAAGACAACACCTCAAAATAGAAATTAGTCGCAAGCCTCTCACTTTTCCACGCTGAGGCACCTGTTAGGTATTGCAAAATTGTGAATTATTTGCTACCTTGCGACAAGTTTAGTGAGAGGCTACTCAAGTAAGCCTAAGTAAGGGGAGAAACAAAGCATAAGGAACCCCTACTTTCGTCCACCTCCGAGTAGCATATTCGCTAAGCTTACGAAGACGATTGCTACGCTAAGTAGCGATGTCTAAGCAACACTACAATCAAATTATTCACTCTAATATAACAGGCTATGCAATTGTATCAGACATCAGACATTCGGAACATCGCCGTCATCGGCGGCTCGGGTAGTGGCAAGACAACTCTTGCCGAGGCTATGCTATTTGAGAGTGGCGTCATCAAGCGCCGCGGAACTATCGAAGCACAAAATACCGTGTGCGACTACTTCCCCGTCGAGAAGGAGTATGGCTATACCGTTTTCTCCACCCTATTTAGTGTCGAGTTTGCTAATCGCAAGCTCAACTTCATCGACTGCGCAGGCTCCGATGACTTCGTCGGTGGTACTGTTGCTGCACTTCACGTGACTGACTCGGCTCTAGCCGTGGTCAATGCCAAGGAGGGAGTCGAGGTCGGCCTGATCAACCAAATGCGTATCATAGAGCAACTGCATAAGCCTGTGCTCTTTACGATCAATCAGCTGGATAGTGACAAGGCAGACTACGACAGCACAGTCGCTGGACTCAAGGCCCGCTATGGCGGCAAGGTAGTTGTCATTCAGTATCCCGTACAGGAGGGGCCTAACTTCCACCAAGTGGTCGACGTGCTCAACATGAAGATGTACCAGTGGAAGCCCGAGGGCGGTACTCCCGAGGAGCTAGAGATCCCAGCGGATCAGCAAGCACGTGCTGAGGAGCTGCGTCAAGCACTGATTGAGTCAGCAGCTGAGCATGAGGAGCATCTGATGGAGACCTTCTTTGAGAAGGGATCTCTCGACGAGGAGGAGATCGTACAGGGCATGCGCAAGGGTATCGTCCTCGGCGATATGTATCCCGTCTTCTGCGTCAGCGCACTCAAGGATATGGGCGTACGTCGTACGATGACCTTCCTCGGTGATGTAGCACCTCGTGTCACAGAGTCGGCGCTACCCGTCACAACGGAGGGCGTAGAGGTCGCACCTGATGCTACAGCTCCCGTGAGTCTTTACTTCTTCAAGAGTACCGTAGAGCCGCATATCGGTGAGGTCTCTTACTTCAAGGTCATGAGCGGTACGCTCAAGGAGGGGATGGACTTGACCAATGCTAAGAACGGCTCTAAGGAGCGTCTCGGTCAGATCAATGTGGTGGCTGGTGCGCAAAAGGAGAAAGTGAGCCAGCTCGTCGCTGGTGACTTTGGCGCAGCCGTAAAGCTCAAGGATGTACGTCGTGGTGCTACGCTCAACGATAAGGGTGTGGACTACCAGTTCCCCAACATCGAGTACCCTGCCCCCAAGTATCGTCGTGCTATCGTAGCGACCAATAGTGCCGACACGGAGAAGCTCAGCGAGGCACTCACACGTATGCAGGAGGAGGACCCCACATGGATCGCACAGCAGAGCAAGGAGCTACGCCAGCTGATCGTGTATGGTCAGGGAGAGTTTCACCTACGTACGCTCAAGTGGCGACTGGAGAACAATGACAAGATCCCCGTTACCTTTGAGGAGCCACGTATCCCCTACCGTGAGACCATTACGAAGGCTGCACGCGCTGACTATCGTCACAAGAAGCAGTCGGGCGGTGCAGGGCAGTTTGGCGAGGTGCATCTGATTGTCGAGCCTTACGAGGAGGGCAAGGAGCTACCAAGTGTCTTCCGCTTTAACAATCAGGAGTTCAAGATTACGCCTCGTGACACCCAGACCGTCGAACTAGCCTGGGGTGGCAAGCTGATCTTCGTCAATAGTGTCGTGGGTGGTGCCATCGACAACCGCTTTATGCCAGCGATCCTCAAGGGTATTATGGAGCGTATGGAGCGTGGTCCGCTGACTGGCTCCTATGCTCGTGACGTACGTGTGATCGTCTACGATGGTAAGATGCACCCCGTAGATAGCAATGAGATCTCCTTCATGCTGGCTGGGCGCAACGCCTTTAGCGAGGCCTTCCGCAATGCTGGTCCTAAGATCCTCGAGCCTATCTACAGCGTCGATGTGACTGTACCCGCAGACTACCTAGGCGATGTGATGAGCGACCTACAGGGACGTCGTGCACTCATTATGGGTATGAGTAGCGATGGCAACTACGAGCAGCTCTCTGCCAAGGTACCTCTCAAGGAGATGAGCGACTACTCAACTTCGCTCAGTTCGCTGACAGGTGGACGCGCTTCGTTTGTTATGAAGTTTGACGCTTACGAGCTAGTCCCGACAGACGTACAGGAGGCACTCTTGAAGGCCTACGCAGAGGAGAGCGAGGAGGAGTAACAGACGTCCCCCCGCTACCCTATTAAGTCTCAGAGCGGTCTCAGGTCATATGACTTGAGGCCGCTCTCTCTGTGTATACTCTCGGGTGCGTAGTTGACAGCTCTCCTAACCCAAGGTCCAACGAAGGTCCCGTTTATCAGAGAGCAGTAGCTCTAGTCCTCTAGTGGTATATGCTTATACGCTAGTCGACAGAAGCGACGAAGCGGATCTTCTTGAGAGTTTTCCAAAAACTTTCCAGCCTTGGAAAATAAAATTTCCAAGGGAGGAAAAATAAATTTCCAAGGGAGGAAAGTTTCTTTTCCAACGTGGGAAAACTTCAGCTCCATTGGAGAAAAGCTCGTAAAGCCCCTCTAAATGCTTATTTAGTATGGCCTAATTTGCTATCTTTGCAACGATGAATGAGAGAGAGATAGAGGCTCCAGAGCAAGCCGAAGACAATAAGCGGACGCATGACCTGCGTACACAGCCTATCCCTAAGCTACTGCTGCGGTATGCTATACCAGCTGTGGTGGGTACGGTCGTGCAGGCACTGTACAACATCGTAGATACGATCTTCATTGGCCAAGGTAGTGGCGAGCTGGGCATCGCTGCGGTATACATTGGCTTCCCATTGATCATCCTGCTCGTTGGCTTCAGTATGCTGGTGGGTACGGGTGCCTCTGTGGGGGTATCGATAGCGTTAGGTAGGCGGGACTCGGATCGTGCTGATCGCATCTTGAGCAATGCGGTCTATCTGACCTTTGGCTTTTATGTCCTGACGGTCACGCCCTCGATCATCTTTCTAGAGGATATCTTACGACTCATCGGGGCGAGCGACAATGTGATCCCGCTAGCGATGGACTACCTCCACATCTACCTACCAGCCATCATACTGAGCAATCTGACCTACGGGTACAACAATGTGATGCGAGCATCGGGCTATCCGACGAAAGCGATGATCACAATGCTCCTCGGGGCGGTGATCAACGTGGTGCTGGACTACCTCTTTATCATGCGCTTCGGATGGGGTATCAAGGGTGCTGCTTGGGCTACGGCGATTGCGATGTTCTGCACGATGGTCTTCGTACAGTATCACTTCTTCCAGCGCAAGAGCGTAGTACGCTTCAAGCGACAGAATATGAAGCCCTCGGGCCCTATCCTCCTATCGATCATCAGTGTCGGTATAGCTCCCTTTGCGATGCAGGTGGCGGGCAGTGCCGTGAGCTTTGTACTCAACAACAACTTCTCACGCTTTGCCAGCACGGTGGCTGAGGCGGATCTATCCATAGCGACCTACGGCATCATCAACAACTACACGACACTCATCGCACTGACTATCATCGGTGTGGCACAAGGTATGCAGCCTATCGTGGGGTACAACTACGGAGCGGGGCATATCGAGCGCTCGCTGAGCTGCTACAAGCTCGCTGTCGGGGTCAATACCATCATCTCTGTCATAGGCTTTGCGGCTGCGATGCTACTACCAGAGCAACTCTTTATGATCTTCAATGCATCGCCTGAGCTGATCGAGATAGGTAAGCGTGCCATACGGATAGTCTTCTCGGTCTTCTTCGTCGTAGGCTTTCAGATTACCACCTCGCAGCTCTTCCAGAGTCTCGGGCTGAGCCGTCAAGCTATCTTCATCAGCTTGACACGGCAGATCATCTTCCTCCTACCAGCGTTGCTGATCCTCCCCCACTTCTACGGTATCGATGGTGTCTGGTATGCGACACCTCTGGGCGACCTCTTGGCGACGGTTGTCTCGGCATCGATGATTATCTACTACTTCAAGAAGTGGACTAGCGAGCAACCCTCACCCTTAGCGTAACCAATCATCTCGTATGCACGTACTCCTCTACACGCTCTTTATACAGCTCATCGGTATCCTCTACCTCGTGTGGCGTGGGGGGCAGGCCGTGCCTAGTGGTTGGTGGCGACGGTCGCTGCGTGGGGTATTACTAGCCGACCTACTCTTCGTCCTTGTAGTCGTTTTGCTACGTCATCAGCTCTCATCGGCGCTACTCACCTTTAGCATCGTCTTCGTCTGCTCGTGGGCTTTCGTACTCCTATATATAGTACCGCTAGCACTCCTGATCAATGGCGGGCGACTACTCTACAGACGTATCTCGGGACAAACAGTTCGCTCACTGCTCGGCGATACGGGATACCAGCAGGCTAAGTGGATCCTCTTTTTCGTAATGGTAGCAATCTCAGCTCTGATTCTTATGTATGGCTACCAGCAGGCTGCGACTCCGCATATGGTGGAGCATAAGGTGGAGCTGACCAAGCCTCTCGGAGCTGACCATGAGCATCTGCGGGTGCTCTTCGTGTCGGACCTCCACTTTAGCGAAACGATCAGACGACCCTTTGCGGAGAGGCTCCTGGAGCTTTACAAAAAGACCGATCCTGACCTGATGCTCGTAGGGGGAGATATCTTTGATTACTACCCCGACCCCGCATATCTAGATAGTATCCCTGAGATCATGCAGCAGATCACCCCACCACTGGGTAGCTACTACGTACTGGGCAATCATGAGTACCGCTCCGATATGGCGCAGAAGAAGGCCTGGATCAAGCTCGTTGGGGGCATCCTCCTCGTGGACTCTATCGCAACGCCTGGCGGAGCGGTGACGCTCATCGGACGGGATGACTACACGCAGAGCGAGCGGGCTTCGCTCTCTGAGTTAATCGGACAGATACCGCAGGAGAGCCAGCAACTACCGCGTATCCTCTTCGAGCACCAGCCCGTACAACTGGACAGTCTCGCAAGTAACGGCATCGACTTGGCGCTTTACGGACACACCCACGACGGGCAAATCTTCCCCTTCTCCCTACTGGTGCGTGCTTACTATCCGATAGCACACGGCTGGACCGAGCGATACGGCACGCCTGTCTACGTCTCTAGTGGATATGGCGCTGCGGGGCCAGCGATGAGACTCTTTACCAATAGCGAGGTGGTGGTCTTTGATTTGTACAGCACCAGCAAGCAGTAAGACCTTGACACAGCAGATCATACTACTGACCAATACGGGTTCTCCTCGGACCGCTAACGAAGAGGACGTGCGAAGCTACCTACAGGAGTTTCTCACCGACGGGGACATCATCTCCGTACCCTACCTGATGCGACAACTACTGGTGCGGGGTATCATCGTGCCACGTCGTACGCACTACTCGGCAGAGCGGTATCGTCGTCTCTTGGCACTCTCCAGTGGGGTCATGCCTCTGACTGCCGAGATGCAGCGACTCGCAGAGCTGGTCGCTCAGCTGACGCAGCTCCCGACGCTCTACACGCCACGCTATGCGCAGACAAGCCGTGCTCAGTGGGGCGAGCGTATCGCCCAGCTTGTCGGGACGGACGATCTGGAGGTACTACTGCTCCCGCTTTTCCCTCAGTACACGAGGAGCAATGCGGGGAGTGCTATCACCTATTTCTCCGACCTACCCAAGCCTACTGGCGGGGAGTACAAGACGACTGTGTTGACTCCTTGGGGGACCGACTCGCTCTATATCCAGCAACTGACCGATCTGATCCAAAGGCATGTAGATACGAGCGACGACAGCTACCACTACATCGCCTCCTATCATAGTATCCCCGAGGCGCATCAGAAGTACGACCAGACGCACGGCTGGGACTACCATGCTCAGTGTGTCGCTACGCTACAGGCGGTGACCCATAGACTGGGCGTGCCTGAGGAGCGTGTCCATATCGCCTTTCACTCCGCTATGGGGCATGGTCGCTGGCTAGAGCCGACACTCGTCAGCGTACTGCAAAAGCTCGCAGCGCAGGGCGCTCGTCGCGCCGTCATCTTTAGCCCTAGCTTTGTCGCAGATTGCTTGGAGACGAAGCTCGATCTAGAGCTAGAGGCTCGTGAACTATTCCTCGCAGCAGGTGGCGAAGAGCTTATCTACGTCCCTTGTCTCTCCACCCATCCCCATAGTGGTGCGCTCATCGCTAGCTTGGTCGAGCGAGTACAACGGCAGCGCTAGCCCATCTTTCGTAAATTAAGAAGGGTGCAAACTAGACTTCTCTCTAGCTTGCACCCTTTTTCTGTGGTTGAGACCGTCGTCTCAGTCTGGAGGGCTTAGAACTTCATCGTCATACCCATATAGACTGTGCGTGGCTGCGTGGGACCGTAGATGTAGGCACTATCACGTCCGCCACCTAGGTCAAAGTCATTTTGGAATGAGTTGAGCAGGTTGTTGGCACCCACGAAGAGTTGCAGAGAAGAAGAGGTGAAGATGTCGAAGTCGTAAGAGATACGAGCCCCTAGGTCGAAGAAGGAAGGCGTCTTCTCGATACGTCCCCACTTAGGCGCAGCCTCACTAGCATCCGCTGCCCCCGCCTCACGCTTGCCCTCGGCAACGAGCTCACGATCTATGACAGCACTCTCAGCACCGTACTCGATGATGTGAGGAGCTAGCATACTGCCCGTATAGTTGCACGTAGCAGTTAGGTTGAGCGTGGAGACGGGATTGTAAGTCAGCGTCAGGTAGCCATAAGTCTTAGGCGTCTTCATGAAGTCGCGACTCGTGAGCTCTGTATTGACAAAGTTGCCCTCGGCATCTCTGAGGAAGCCATCGGCCGTCTTCGGGCCATTGTTCTCTAGCGTATTGATGTCGCTAGGCTTTTCGGCAGTTTCGCCCTTGATGAGCGAACGCTCCACGCCCGTGCTCTCAGCTTTGTCCCAGAGGCTCTTAGCAATGGTAAAGCCAGCCTGTACGGTGAAGCGCTTGTAGGCAACCTTACCCTCGATGTTAGCTCCGTAGACCGAAGCGTCCGAAGCGTTGTAGCGCTCGAAGAGACTAAAGCCGTCACGCTCCTCTAGCGGACGCGTGTTGAAGGCACCCTGAAGACGAGTGAAGAAGCCCTCGAGAAGGAGGTTAGCCTGCATAGCTCCGTGAGAGAAGTACATATCGTTGCTCAGGTTGAAGCTGTGGCTATACTCTGGCTTGAGTCCCTCTTCATTGATCACCTTCTGCGCCTCACCCGATACGATACCGACGTGTAGATCCTCGTCGAAGGTCTGAGGCGCACGAAAGCCCTGTGCGTACGAAGCACGGAGGTTCATCCAGGTAAATGGATTGTAGCGTACCGTAGCACGAGGTGTGAAGATAGGCTTGATAGCCCCTTTATCATTCTTGACCATCGAGTGCTCGTCGAGACGTCCACCGAAGAGGAGTGTAAAGGTCTTGTTCGTCCACTCGATCTGAGCGATCTGACTAAAGTTGTGGATACGCTGATCTAGATCCTCCGCACGAGGTGTCCCGTCGGGGAGTTTCTGATACTTGAGGATAGGCATCTCATCGTTGAGATGATCGTAGAGATACTCAGCGCCGACGAGGATGTTGCCCGGCATGAAGAAGAGTCGATCCGTCTTGTAAGAGTACTGAGCACCGCCCATCGCTACATTGCCGTGGGTCAGACCGTAGTTATCTCCATAAGCCTCCTTAGGCGTAGAGTGCTTATCGTCAGCCACCTTGTCCTCATCGATACCGCCATAGTAGCTATTGCGGACGATACGCTGACCAGAGGCGTAGAGCTGCAGATTGTGCTTGTAGTCTGTCGAGTGAGCGTCATAGCGTAGATTACCGCTCAGGATCGAGTGACCGACACTCTCAGCGACTGCAACCACATGCTCAGGGCGCTCGAAGTGGTCACCGCCACGACGCTTCTCCTGGATGGAGTGGATCTCAGTGGTGATCTTGTTGTAGGGATTGAGGCGGAAGAAGAGTTGCGTACCGAGCGCACGGCTCTCTAGCTGTCCTATCTCGGAGAAGCCATCGCCATTGGCATCCCACCCTGTACGTGTACGATGCTGTCCGAAGATCATAGCACCCATCTCACGGTCAGGGCTGAGGATCGTACCATTGAAAGCGATCGTATTGTCTGGCTCCTTGCCCCCAATGAGTGAGAAGTTTTCGCTCAGTGAGAAGCTATTGGTCGTAGGCTCCTTGGTGATCACGTTGACCACACCAGCGATAGCGGACGATCCGTAGAGGGCAGAGCCACCACCACGCACGACCTCTACACGATCGATCATGTTGGCGGGAAGTTGCTCTAGACCATAGACACCTGCCAGTGCGGAGAAGACCGGACGGCTATCGATCAAGATCTGCGAATAGCGACCGTCGAGACCGTTGATACGCACCTGGTTGAAGCCACAGTTCTGGCAGTCGTTTTCGACACGGATACCTGGCTTGAAGGCAAGACCACCTGCGAGGTTGACCGCATTGTTGAGCTGGAAGCTCTTGTTGTCGATCACCGAGACCAGTGTAGGAGCGTAGCGGCGCAGCGTGCGCTGGCGGTTTGCTGTGACGACCACCTCCTCAAGCTGGGTGTCATCGAGGATCGCATCAAAGTTGACCTCTAGTGTCTCTCCTTTCTGTAGCGTGACCTCTTTGACCTGCGTCAGATAGCCATCAGCGAGCATCGTCAAGGTTAGCTTGCCAGGCTTCTGATTGCGAAAGGAGTAGTGTCCCGAAGCATCGGTCGTGACCGAGACGTTGTACTGCTGTATGATGATGGTAGCACCAGCAATGTGCTTTCCCGTCGTGGCATCCACTACGTGACCCGTGATATGCGCATCGGCATGAGTAGATACGATGGGCTGCGTGCGCTCAGCCGAGGGAGCAGCTGGCGTGGCCACCGCCATAGACAACGAGCAGAGAGTCGCAAGGAGTGCGCTCATCGCCCTGATTGGTAGTTTACTGTACTGCATAGATTATGATTGTTTGGATGATATATAAGCTTGTTAGTTTGTCTCCTTTTTGGAGTGGCAAAGATAAGACAACTATCACTCCCTAAGCTCATTTAACCGCAAAATTACTAGCTATTGGGTAACGCTCACAGCTCCCCATACCTACCTATTAGTAGAGATTATGGGGCGGCTCCAAAGCAATCCGACACCTCAATGCCGCAAATCTTACGAGTAACCCTTTGCTTTCTAAGTTCATATGCAAGTAAAAAGCGAAGTTTTTTCTCGTTTCGGAAGT
>UQDF01000068.1 GCA_900539765.1 uncultured Porphyromonas sp.
TAGGGTGCGATCCATTTTTTGTAGGTATGAGTTGCATTTACTAATTGAATATACGCATCCACAAACCCCACAAATCTCACGAGTAACGATCCATCGTGTAGCCCGCTACAGGGACGAGCCGACAAACTGCGCTGCTACAAGACGGGTCGCTCGAGTGAGAGCGTCGCCGCGCTTTCGGTGCGTACGGGCTTAACCCGATCACCAGCTGAGAAGGCATACGAGATGGTCAGCACCAGTCGCCGACGTGGCGAGAGATCGAGACGAAGCTGCTCGGTCGCATCACCCATCCTCATCGTGATCCGATCCCGACTATGGAGGAGATTGCTCAGCGAGAGACTGAGCTGCAGCTGATCATGCAGTAGGGAGGCATAGCAACCTAAGTCCAGTCCGTAGCGACCGCCGAGGGTGTAGCCGAGTTGCTGACGAGCTGTCTCACCGCTGAAGGCTACGCTCAGACCAACCATCTTGGTGATAGTAAACTGATGCGTTGAGGTGCCACCCACCGAGAAGCTTTGTACCGACCGCCCAGGCATTTGCTCTTGATCATAGCGTAGGTAGAGGATATTATTCGTTCGCCAGAAGGGGAAGAGACTCTTATTGAACGTCCCCGATGCGTAGTGGCTCCAGCGACTTCCCACATTGCTCGGCTGTGTATAGTAAAGGTCGGGAGCACTCTCGTCCTTATAGGTCATGATCTGAATGATGTTGCGACCGTAGCGCACCCGATAGGTAAACTGCCAGTCACGGTTGAGGAAGTAGTTGACCTCCGCCTCGTCAAATGTTTCCTGCTTAAGTCGCTGATTACCGATGCTGTAGAGATTCTTCGTCAAGTAGGTTGCCACAGGCGAATAGTAACCGTAGTTGGGCAGCGAGAAGAAGTGTCGGTATGCCACGCCTATCCCCGAAGCTTTTGCGGGGTTAAGCATGTACTGCAGGAGCAGGTTAGGATAAAGCCCCCGATTTGGCACAGTGTAATCGTTCTGCGCATTGAGTAAGTCTCGGTAGTGCACCACCGTCGTCTGATAGCGCAAGCCCGCCTGTAGGTAGAGCCGCTGGGTCAGCATCTTGCTGTACTCTAGATAAGGCGATAGGTCAAAGCCTGAGATCGCAAACTGCCGATGAATGATCTGAGGCAACGTGCTACTGCTCACCCCGCCCGCATCGTTGTCGTCCAGCCCATAGTTATAAGAGAGCCCACCTGTGAGCTGATTGCCTCCTGCAAAGACCAGTGTAGCTCTTGGGTGAAAGGTCAGATAGTGCGTCCTGCTCTTGCTCTCTACCAGCTCTCCCTCATTGGTCGAGTAGTGAGCCGAGCCGTCGCTCTGCGAGTGGCTATAGCTCAGTGTAGAGGCGATGCCCAGTCCCTCGCATACGGCCAGCCGTGCGGCATAGCTCACACCGCCATTGAGATTCAGAATGCGCTGGTCGTACCCTTGTGTCAGGAGCGTTTGCCCTGCGCCATCCTCTAGAAGCGTCTCCGCCTTAGGACGGTCGTATATCACACCGCCAAAGACGCCCAGCGTGTGCTGCTTATTGATCTGATACTTAACGCCGAAGTTGTCTAGCACGGCATAGTCTCTATTCTTGCTGTGACTCATCGTGGTGACGAGACTAGAGGCTTCGCCCTGGTACTTGTTTTGTCGTTTATACAGCGTAGTGTAGCGTCCCCCGCCACCACGTAGCGTGTTGTATAGCGAGACACCAGCCTTGGTGTATTGCAGGAAGAGCGAGGGCATCCCATCGACAAAGCCTCTCTGGTCAAACTGCGTCCGCAAGCTCACCGAGCCGAGAAGTCCCGCCTCAGTCCTTAGCGTGATGTAGATGATTCCGCCCTTGATCTGCTGTCCTAGCGAGACGCCTGGATTAGGCACCACCTCAATGTGGTCTATCATAGAGGTCGGTATCGAGTTCAGCTGTTGCAACGTAATCTGCTGGTCTCCGATGTAGATGAGGTTGTCCTCCTTGCCGTTCAGTAAGAGCTGGTTGCCAGTCACCTCGACAGAGGGAATGAAGCGCAGGGCCTCCGACATAGACTTCCCCTTAGTTACGGGGTTGCCCTTAAACTGTACACGGATATTGCCATTCGACTGCAGCTTCGTGTGCTTGGCGACCACCTGAACCTCAGAGAGCTCAACGCTGTTTTCCTCTAGCGTAAAGTCCACCTGCATAGTAGGCTGAGTGATCGTCACCCTGCGTTGCTGCGTCTTGTAACCGATACAGCGCACCTCTATGAGATAGGGTCCACAAGCGGGCAAGCGTAGCGCATAAGCTCCCTGCTCATTGCTCACCGCACCTGTCAGCGTCGTCGCTGTCGTGTCTCTCTGTAGCGTGATCGTAGCACCGATGATTGCCTCCCCGCTACTGTCGGAGACGCTTCCCTTAACTTCGTAAGCGCCTTCCTGTGCGCTAAGCCATTGTCCTGCGATAACGAGCAGGAGGAGGAGTAGGATTCGTTTCATTATAGCTTTCTTAAAGTGTCAATAGTGTGTTAGAAGCGGCGCTCGATATCCCGTGCGCCTTGGCTGCGGGTGGAGGAGGTGTCCTTGCCGTTGGAGAACTTGTACGAGATCGATATGTAGAGCGTCGGAACGTCGTAGCGATTGTCGAAGGTGACGCTGTAGCCATCGTACTGGCTCACTCCCTTGTAGTTCGAGACTAGAAGGTTTAGACCTGCGACAGAGAGCGCAAGCCGTCTATCCAAGAGGAAGTAGCTCATGCCTAGACCCAGATTGTACTGCGGCTCTAGCGTGACAACCGTCGTCTTCTGCCGTCCCGTGTACTCGCCCGAGAGGAAGCCAGTCCAGGTGCGGCTCTCGTTGAAGGTAAAGTCAAGGTAGCCGCTGACACCCCACTCACTGCCTGTCATCTTAGACGGGAGCTGTGGTAATGTGGAGGTATAGATGCTTCGACCATAGTACGCCTCGACGTTGGCACTCATCCAGCGCAGCTTGTCGAAGTAGTAACCCGCCTCGGCTCCTAGGAAGAGACTATTTTGGGCATTCTCCATCTGCGTGTAGACCCGCTCGCCCTGCAGAGTTGATATTGGGGTCATCAGCCGCAACCCTCTCCGCAAGCGTCCGCGGATAGAGAAGGCTTGGTCGAAGGTGTAGCCAACACCCAGCAAGTAGCGCAGCTCAGGACGAAGCTGCGCATTCCCCTTGTAAAAGGTACGCTCATTGACCTGCCAGACGAAGGGGTTGAGGTCTCTAAACTTAGGCTCCACGATGGAGCTATTGACCGTGAGCGTCAGCTGATGCCTCGGCGAAGGGGTGTAGCTGGTATGTAGCATCGGGAGCCAAGCGTCATCGTAGCGGTCTAACTCAGGGATTGTCTTCGTTGCTTGACCTTGCTGTGCTAGGTGCGACTTGACCCCGAGGTAGCGGACCCCTAGGCGCATCCACCACTGGTCGCTGAGGCGGAGCGTACCGCTGACATAAGGTGAGAGACTCCACTCCTGCCAGACTATATCGTTGCTCTGCTGTATGAGCGGGTACGGGCTCACCGCATCGTTGTGCGCTCGGTGGTTGGCGGAGCTACTCCAAGCGCCCTTGAGACCAGTCTCTAAGAGGTAGCGCTGGTCACTATCTAGATAAATAGCGTAGTCGCTACTCAGATGCGCCCCCGAGGTGTGCAGGTCCCGCTCCTCACTATAAGCTAAGAAAGGGTCGCTCTGTGGCAATTCCTGACCTACGTAAGTAGTCTGCGAATTGTTCGTCAGGTTAAAGTAGGACAGCTCACTCCAGAGCTGTCCGCCTCGCTCCCCAAAGGTTGCCTCCCAGTAAGCAGTCGCCGTGATGCGTGGCTCGGTAGCTAGGTAGCCGTTGCTATTCTCCACGACCCGCTCTGGGGTACCCGGTTGCGTGGTCGTCTCCTGACTCTCGAAGAAATTGCGGTACTTCTTTCTATTCCACGAGAGCGCCACGCCCAGCAGGCTTTTCTCCCCGTATGCGTACTGTAGCGTACCACGCACACCCATATAGTCATAGCGACCCACCGAGGGGGTGTAAGTGTGGTAGCGATAATCTTTCGCCTCGTAGGTGACATCCTCTAGATCGTCCGAGCCGTTGAAATTGATCGAAGGAGCTATCGAAGCAAAGAGTCCTCGCCGATTGTAGAGCAGTGAACCGTACCCTCCGTAGCGGTAGTTATCCTTGTTGGCATACATCTCCTCAGTGCCAATCACCCCGCCCATATACTCCTTAAAGAGGGAGGAGGTGTGCAGGATAATCATAGCCGTATTGCCGTCTGGGTCGTACCTGAGTGGTGGCTGCGTGATCACCTCCACATGGTCTATCAGCCCCGCATCGTACCCCTTGAGAACCCCAGCAATCTCCGAGGCGTCGACACGCTGTAAGACATTTCCTATCTTGACCAAGACATGCTCCTTGCCTATGATACCGAGCTGGTTACCCTTCACCTGCACCTTCGGTATATGCTTGAGCAAGTCTAGGGCATCGTTGCTACGCTCTCTGATCTCGTGTACATCGACCGTAAAGCCATCGGGCTGGGTTCGCACCCCAACGATCTGTCCCCGCACGACCACCGTTTGCAGCTCCTCGGCACTCGTCTCCAGGGTAATGATCCCCAAGTCGAGAGGATCCGCCGTTAGGCTGATCTCCTCCGTGTGCATCGCATAGCCGAGGTAGCTCACGCCAAAGATATAGTTTCCCGCAGGTGCATTCATCGTAAAGTGCCCCGCAGCGTCACTCACGGCAAACTGCACAATCTCTTGCGTCTCCCGATCCTTCACGAGGAAGACGGAGGCTCCCTCGAGCACCCCCTCAGCATTTCTAATGGTTCCCGTGATGGCTCCCCCAGTCGTCTGAGCCGAGGTGGTTAGTGCGACAAGCAATAGCCCCGTCACTAGGAGGGCTTTGCGGATAAGGGTTGATTTCATCATATCATGTGAGTTTAATGTTTGCCCCATAGTTGTTTCTTCTCAGGAGTAAAGCAGAGATAACCTATCACTAAGGCAATCCCCCAAGAGAGGAGGTTTACCACATCTCTCAGAGCGAAGCTTGTAAGCTCCTCCACAGGTCGTATCGAAGCTAAGTATGTGAAAGTAGCAAAGGGAAGATAGGCTCCCGAAGGTTCGTTGGTCATAAAAACAGCAAAGGCGGTCAAGAAAAATCCCAACAGGATAGGTAGCGTAAAACTACGCGCTAGCAAGCTGACAATAAGTCCCAATGCTCCAATGCTGAGCGATGCGAGTAGAATGCGTCCCAATAGCTGTATCGAACCAATCCAAATGGAGTAGTCTGTAAACTTGTAGGCAGGTATCAAAAGCCCAAGTAAGTATCCTCCCAAGATGAAGCCAAGCCAAGTAACTAGGCACAAGATTACCGTGAGTAGCGAGAGCGAAAGGACTTTGGATAGATAGAGTTTCCACTTAACTATAGGGAATGCAAAGAGGGTCCTGATATTATCGTTTTGAAACTCCAACTCGCACACCATATAAGATAGGGTCACCACAGCTGGTGGTAGCACGAGGGATAGTAGCGGGAGTGTATAGCGAGACCAAACCATCAGCCACGGATTACCATCATAGGCAAATGCCGTAGCATCTAAAAGACCCGTCCGCCCCTTGTAAATAGCATAGAGGAGTATCAGTAGATAGAAAACTAGTGGCGATAGCAAAAGCGTCACAATGCGGCTATTGCGCAGAGTCTTATAAACCTCTGCTTGTAATATGTTGGATAGTGGTATGAGAGACTTCATAGTGGCGCTATTCGGTAAGGTGGATAAAAGCATTTTCAAGAGCCGAACCCCTATGCGTTACGTTGTAGATAGAGATGCCGTCCTGACTGAGTGTGGCGAGCAGGCGAGCAAACTCCTCTTCGTCCTTTACCTCAAACTCGACATGATGCGTATCACATACCCGCAGCAGTGTGAATCTAGAGTCGTATCCTAGTTGCATCATCAGTGCGCTATCACTCAGCTTGAGACATACGATATCGGGTTGCTTTTTGGTAAGTGCTTCGATGCCTCCTTGATAGAGTATCTTGCCCTCCTTAATGATTGCGACTTGATCAGCCAACTTCTCCAGCTCCTCTAGGATATGACTAGAGAGAAAGATGGTCACCCCCTCCTCTTGATTAAGTCTGGCCAAGATATTCCTAAGCTCATAGATCCCCTGAGGATCGAGTGCATTAAGAGGCTCATCGAGGATCAGCATCTCAGGACGCTTAAAGAGACACATAGCCAGGCCTAGACGTTGCTTCAGACCCGACGAGAGTGCTTGTGCCTTCTTGTTGGCATGCTCGCTGAGACTAAGAAGAGACAAGACTTCGTGCTTTCGCTCCCGTCCCATTCGAAAGATTTTGTCTAGATAGTCAAGGTTCTCAGAGACGGTGAGAAAAGGATAGTAAGAGGGGTGCTCAATCATGCCACTAGCACTGGAGCGTAGCAGTAAGGGGGAGTTCTTAAGGTTTACACCCCTGAAAAGTATCTCCCCCTCATCCAATGGGAGCAGTCCCAAGAGTAGCTTAATCGTCGTAGACTTGCCCGCTCCATTCTTACCCAAGTAGCCGAATATAGAACCCGCAGGGATCTCTAGATCCACCCCTCGGAGTATTGGATTGCCTTGGTAACCAAAGCGCAAGCCTCTTATAGAGAGTATACTGTCCATAATCTATGTTGGTTATGTAGGTTCGATTAGCTGCATGCTTTAGCTGTCAAGCGCAACCTCGTTTGTTTCTACTGCTAAGAACAGCTTAGAGCTTTCCCTAGATATAGTTTCTTTTGGCATCTTCATGCGCCTTGTCGGTCAATACAGGATGTCGCTTCTTTCGTTCTGATACAAAGGACCCTACGGGACTTTACAGCAATGTTTTATGAATGGAGTTACCGATGCGGACAATATAGGTGCCTCTTGACGGTATTGGAATGGAATGGGAGGAGGAGGTGAAGCTTCCTTGCGCTATCAGCGTCCCATCTATGGCATAAACAGCATACGGGACAGAAGAGGAAAGGCTTTCCGTCGCCTCAATGACCAGTCGGCCGTCTCTTCCATAGATCTTGTATTTCCCGGCATGGTCCACCTGAGGTGTCTCTATTCCTGTAGGGAACTTGTCAGTCTCAATGATATTGGTGAAGTAGTTCCACCCGAAAGCCTGACGGTACTTTTCCCCCGATCCGATGGGGACATACACAGGTATGTCGTTGGGCGTGTAACCATGGAATGGCCCGAGTCCTAGGTTTGCTTTGTCTTCTTCACAGAATGGGGGGATGGGAGAACGGGAATAAATTTTCTTGATGTATTTCCAATTTGCACCACTTCCTCCTCCCAAATACTCAAGTGAAGCGGGAAAGACAATAGAGTCGAATGCACAATACCAAAAGGCATCTGACTCTATGCGCTTTAATCCTTCAGGCAATTCAATTGATTTAAGTTTATAGGCAGCCCCGAAAGCGTCGCTTCCAATCTCTATTACACTTTGAGGAATGTTTACCTTCTCGAGCAAAGGACTCCAAGATGCAAAAGAGTTGGGAATCTTTGTAATGTGGTCGGGAATATGTATTTCTTCCAAGTAGGGACACATGGAAAAAAGAAATCCAGACAATTCATTAAGTGAACCAGGGATTATAACTTTTTTTAGATCACAGCCAGCAAAAGCTCCTTCCTTAATCTCCTGCAAGCCTTCTGGCAAGTTTACCTCTTCTATTCTTGTATTGTAGAAAGCACATACACCTATATATTTAAGCGTGGAGGGCAAGACCAGTTTATCAAAGCATTGGCAATGGACAAAACATTGGGCGGGAATATCCGTGATTCCCTCAGGGATAATTAAAGGGTCTGTACTCAGCCAATGGCAACTTGAGAAACTATACACACCTAATTTCCTTAGACTCTTGGGGAGATTCACCTGTTCTAACTTCATTCGAGAAAAAGCGAAATCTCCTATTTCTCGGATACCATCAGGAAGAATAAGACGACGAATAGGGAGATAAACCACCCCTTGATACGCTCTCGGATCATCGATTATTTGTTTGTCTTTTTTCCAAAATGCACATTCAGGTATCTTGTCGTCCTTCACTTGTGCATATTCCAAGTTCAGCACGGTGAGTTTTCCCTCGAAACTGCATTTCCACAAGGTTGTGAAATCGGCTTCGTTGATAGGTCCATGGACAATCAATGAATCTACAGTATTCCACTTGTCGCCCAAAACTTGCTCCAACTGCCCGTAGTCGCTCACCCTCGCATCATAGAAACTGACTTGTCCCCATGCCTTTTGAGAGAAAAAGAGGGCAAAGACCAAACACATCATCAAAAGGTAACTTCTCTTCATATCATTTCGATGTTTGGCTTTATAGTGAGTGCACATTCCAACGTCAAGTACAACACAACTACAAGTGTGAGTAAAAAACTTCGTAGGGAGTTTCATAGTCGAGTTTTTTTGCAAGGGGTGATTAGAAACGGTGCTCGATGTTCCGTGCTCCTGGCTCTTTCAGTTTATATGGTGTAGGGTGTATAGGTACTCCCATTGCTTGCGCAGTGCTGGGATAGAGAGCGTGTCAATCATCGCACCTTCGAAAGAGAGCCCTAGGTAGAGGTGGTGAAAGGTCTCTGCGAGCATTGTCGTATCTGTGTCGGGACGTATCTCGCCACGCTCCTTCGAGAGGTTGATCGCCTCGCTCCAAGCCTCTATCTTTTTGGCTTCGTACTCCTGCAGTTGCTCGCTCCAGGTCTCGTGATGATCTTTTAGGTACAAGATGAAGCTCATAAAGCTGGCAGAGGTGACACGCTCATCGACATCCTTGAGGAAATAGGTCATCCGTCGCTCTATGAGAGCTAAGCCGGTGTCCATAAAATCCTTGAGGGGCGTCGGACTAGTCAAGTATTCCGCACCATAGTCCACATCCTCGAGGAATGTATCGAGGAATGCATCGATGAATTGGTCAGCGACATGCTTGAACAGATCCTCCTTGCCACTGAAATGATGAAATATAGCACCTCGAGTGACCTGTGCAGCACGCTCGATGTCTGTAAAGCTGACAGCATCATATCCCTGTGCAAGGAAGAGCTTAAAGCTCTCTTTGAGTATTGCCGCTTTCTTTTTAGTCTCTTTTCCTTCCATGGCGATGAAATAAATACATACTGGTCGGTTCTTTTTCTTTCTAGGCGCAATATTACAAATAAAAAACGAACTGACAAAACGTACCCTCTGCAACTTCTAGGGTAGGTGGGTTACAATAATTTAGAGCTGGGTACATATTAATGCGGCGTTGAGTCGGGAAAGAGTGATCCCCACGTGGAGATTTCGAAATGCCCACGTGGGAAAAGAAAATTCTCCACGTGGGCGCGAAATAAAACTTCGGAGGAATCAAATGAAACTTCGGAGGAATCGTTTTGCGCCTACGTGGAGAATAAAAAATAGCCACG
>UQDF01000069.1 GCA_900539765.1 uncultured Porphyromonas sp.
CCTCACCCTCAGCGCCTTGCGCTTCATCCTTTCTGCAAAGTCAAGACAATCTTGCTTGCAAGATTGTGAGACTGTTGACTTTACAACAGTCTCATCAAGAGCTAGCATAACCTTTTGTCTCGTGAACGGGGTGTCTGCATACATCAGTGTACGCATAGTCTAACGATTACTCAGACTATGATGACTTAAATTAATCTGCGACTGGTTGCTACGGCGATGGCCTCAGCGATATTGCCCACACCCAGCTTCTGAAAGAGAGCCTTGCGATACCCCTTGACAGAGTCCTCTGAGCGATGGATGATCTGTGCTATCTCTCCAACGGACAAGCCTTGGTGTGCTAGACTGATTACGGCTTTCTCCTGTTCACTGAGTGTGAGGTCTTCGATCTGCTTCCAGCGACCACTCCTTGAGGAGAGCCACCATCGCTTACCTGAGTTGACCGCAGAGATATATGCCTCCCCGACCTCTCGCGTGTGAGCTAGAGAGACGAGACAGAGCGACAGCCAAATGTTACCTGACGCGTCTAGCTTGAGAGGCGTTAGCTGATGATTGATTAAGATTGGTTCTTTCGACTTAGCAGGTATGATCCGAAAGTTGTAAGAGATCGTGTAGTCAGTACGTTCCGATACGGCTATCTCCTTAAAGAATTCGAAGCCTGCCTGATTGACACGCTGGAGGAATGCTAGATCCTCCTCAGGCACATGACGATAATAAAACTGATACCCCTCGCTCATCACTTCGTCTACAGACTCGCCACAGAGGAAGAGCGGGTTGCCAGAGATATAGAGGAAGCTTAGCTTGTTGTAGTCGATGATATAAAGGGACTTGTAAGTAAGCCGAGCCAAGGCCTTAGCAGACTCCACATAGGGGGCTAGCCCCTGATATAGAGCTTCGTCTACTCGGGGACGTGTATCTGCTGGAGGACTCAGTTGGTCGTATTCGTTACAAGGTATATTCATATAGGAGGCTCTCTTCTTATGAACAGGCAACGCAAAGGTACTTATTTCGCATTAGACGATTACCCGAAAGGGTGAAAAGTACAGGGCAAGAGCAGAATTACCCTTTCGGGTATTGTACACCCGATAAAACTACTCGAACTTTGCCTCTGTAAAACAAACAATCCCTCCCTAGGGGAGCGTGTAAGCCGAAAAACGCTAAATACAAAGAGTAGGCACAACTAAACAGATACTGAAACAATGAACAAGAAAATCTGGACTCTCGCACTCATTGTCGCACTCATCGGGAGCTTTAACACATGGGCTCAGGAAAGCACAACAACAAAGTACACCCCTAAAGAGCTATTTGGCTTTCACGCTTCGGTAGCTCCAATGGGTATGGGCGTACTCCTATCGCCAGCTCTAGGGACAACGACAGATCAGTTTACCTATCCACAAGTAGGTGGTAGGGTACAGGTCGGTTGGCTCCTAAACAAGAAGTCCCTAACGCTCCCCACGCTTGCGGCTAGTTATGCCTATGGTATCAATCAAGACAAGGCAACAGCAGGGCAACTCAAGTCTATGTCTATCTTAGATCTTGGTACAGAATTCAATCCATGGTCTTTCTATGAGACGAAGAGTCAAAAGCATGTGGTTGTTGTTCGAGTCGGTGCTTACGTATCTATGTGTAGTACCAAGTTTACACAAGATAAGACAATGCACCACCGCTGGGGGATCTCTCGTCGTATCGCTATCGGGTATATCTACAAGATGGATAGTGGTACTCGCCTTGGGGTAAACTTGTACAACCATGCAGGGCACTACTTCGGCAAGCGTCCTCAGCAGGGCTCACCTGTACCTGTCTACACGGAGGAACTAGGCTTAGCCTTTGACATTTACTTGTAAGCCACCAACACCTATCAACGTCAGAGTACAACAAGAAGACACAGGATAGGCTATACGACAACTCTTTTTTAGCACATTGAGCAGGTCAGAGAGGATACCTACCTCCTCTGACTTGCTCGATTACTTTTACTCCTTTTGCTTGACAAGATGATTGTCGAAAGCTCTTCACGTAGAAAACCGAGAATCCCTAAGGAGGGATTTGGGAATCCCTAGGGGGGACGAAGTGAAACTTCGGAAGAATGAAATGGAACTTCCGAGGAAAAGCTTATCGCCTACGTGGAAAATCAAAAACAGACACGTGGAGAATCAAAAATCCCCACGTAGGCGAGAAACAAAACTTCGGAGGAATCAAATGAAACTTCGGAGGAAATGTTTTTCCCCCACGTGGAGAATGAAAAATAGCCACGTGGATAATTGACATTTTCCACGTGGCTATTCTGTTTTTATAGTCTCTGTTGACTAGGATACGTCCACCTAAATTTCTCCTAGCTCCTCAACATAAGGGTCAGCTAACCCTCAACCGCCAAATAGCTTCCTACTCCTTATCGCAAAAAAGCACTATATTTGTAGGCTATGAACCGCATCTCTAGATAAATGGATCAGAATAATCAGATAGACGCTCACGCAGATAGACCTAACGACAGCGACACACACGCCTCAGCTTCTGAGCAGGAGCTATGGGCGATGGGCGCCATCGAGGTACATGGCGCTCGTGTACACAACCTGAAGAATATAGATGTCACACTACCTCGCCATAAGTTGACCGTCGTGACGGGACTCTCGGGGAGTGGTAAGTCTTCGCTTGCCTTTGACACGCTACTAGCTGAGGGGCAGAGACGCTATCTAGATACTTTCTCCTCCTATGCTCGCAGCTTCATCGGGGGCGGGGGCGGGCGACCTGATGTAGATGAGATTGTGGGGCTTAGTCCCGTGGTCGCTATCGAGCAGAAGAGTGCCTCGACGAATCCCCGATCTACCGTCGGCACCGTCACGGAGATCTACGACTACTTACGTATCCTATATGCACGTGTCGGTACCCCTTACTCCTACCTCACGGGCAAGGAGATGGTGCGCTACACCGAGGAGCAAGTCGTAGAGCATATTATGGAGCAGTACGCTGGCGAGGGAATCTACATCCTGGCTCCCGTCGTGGTCGATCGCAAGGGACACTATCGCGAGCTTTTCGAGCAGATGAGACGTCGAGGCTTCCTGCACGCTTACATCGATGGTGAAGTGTGCGAGCTGACGCCTGGGATGCGACTCAACCGGTTCTCCATACACTATGTCAGTGTCGTAGTGGACAAGTGTACCGTACGAGAGAGCAATAAGCAGCGCATCACCGAAGCGGTGGGCATAGCGATGAAGCTCGGAGAGGGGGTCATCGATGTGATGCGACGTGATAGCACAGAGATACAGCATCTGAGCAAGCGCCTGATGGACCCCGAGAGTGGCATCGCCTATCCAGACGCTTCGCCAGCGGACTTCTCGTTCAATTCGCCTCGTGGCTACTGTAAGCGCTGCAAAGGCCTAGGGCGTGTGGGCGTACTAGACATAAACAAAGTGGTGGTCGATCCGAAGGTCTCTATACGCAATGGAGCGATCGTACCCATCGGGTGCTACAAGAAGCGCAGCCTACTCTTTACCTCTATCGAGGAGATCTTGAAGGAGCATGGCTGCACGATAGACACACCATTTGAAAAGATCCCCGCAGAGGCGGTCGAGCAGATATTCTTTGGGGTAGACTCAGACGAAGAGGACGACGAGGGCGAGGCGCACTTCGCCTTTGCGGGCGTCTCCCAGTATGTGCGAGAGCTGGCAGAGGATGACGACGCTACGGCATCTATGCGCAACTGGGCGGAAGAGTTTCTGACGGAGCAAACCTGTCCTGAGTGCAACGGACGACGCCTTAACCCGATAGCCCTCAGCTACAAGCTAGCGGGCTACACCATCGCTGACCTGACGGAGCTAGACCTAGATCGTCTAGTAGAGCGACTACGTGAGATCGAAGGGCAGCTAACGAAGAATCAGCAGAAGGTAGCGCACGAAGTGATCAAGGAGATCTTGCTGCGGGTCAACTTCCTACTAGATGTGGGGCTCTACTACCTCACACTCGCTCGTCCCTCCGCTTCGCTCAGTGGTGGCGAGTCACAGCGCATACGTCTCGCCACGCAGATTGGTACCGGACTGGTCGAGGTACTCTATATATTAGATGAGCCAGGCATCGGCTTGCATCAGCGCGACAACCGCATGCTCATAGATGCGCTCAAGAAGCTCCGCGATGCGCAAAACACGGTCCTCGTCGTAGAGCACGACCGCGACATGATGCTCGCAGCTGACTACCTAATCGATATGGGACCCGGAGCGGGTCGTCTCGGCGGGCATGTGACTTATCAGGGGTCGCCCTCTGCGATTGGCGACACGCATACGCTCACCTGCGACTATCTGACCAATAGGCTAGCTATCCCGCTACCAGCAGCCTACCGACAGCCTACCGACGATGCATGGCTACGACTCAAGGGTTGCACGGGCAATAACCTTAAGAACGTAGATGTCTCTATACCGCTAGGACTCTTCGTCTGCGTCACAGGCGTGTCGGGTAGTGGTAAGTCTTCGCTCATCAATGGTACACTGGTGCCAATCATATCACAGCACCTCTATCGTAGCAAGCAAGCACCGCTCCCCTACTCGTCTGTCGAGGGCTTGGAGCTGATTGACAAGATAGCTTTCGTCGATCAGTCGCCTCTAGGACGCACCCCGAGGAGCAATCCAGCCACATACACTGGTCTCTTTAGCGAGATCCGCAACCTTTTTGTCAAAGTTCCCGAGAGCCGTGCACGAGGTTACAAGCCAGGGCGCTTCTCCTTTAATGTCAAGGGCGGGCGCTGCGAAGAGTGCAAAGGCAACGGCTACAAGACCATCTCGATGAACTTCCTTCCCGATGTAACCATCCCGTGCGACGTGTGCCGTGGCAAGCGGTACAACCGTGAGACCCTTGAGGTGCGCTACAAGGGCAAGAGCATAGCCGAGGTGCTAGACATGACCTTCAATCAGGCGGTCGAGTTCTTTGAGCATATCCCCGCCCTCTACCGCAAGCTCTCTACGCTACAGCGAGTCGGACTAGGCTACGTCAAGCTAGGTCAGCCCTCCACGACCCTCTCGGGCGGTGAGAGCCAACGTGTCAAGCTGGCGACCGAGCTCTCGAAGCGAGACACGGGACGCACCCTCTACGTCCTCGATGAGCCGACCACGGGGCTACACTTTGAGGACATACGTGTCCTGCTCAAGCTGGTCAATGAGCTGGTGGACCGTGGCAATACGGTACTCATCATCGAGCACAACCTCGATGTGATCAAGAGCGCTGACTACCTCATTGATATGGGACTAGAGGGCGGACGCAATGGTGGCGAGGTCATCTTCGCTGGCTCGCCACAGGAGATGGCGCAGTGCCCTGACACGCAGAGCTATACAGCGCACTACCTCAAGGAGGAGATGCAGCGCACCCCAACGACCGAAGCAGACGAGCAGGCTTCCTAAGCCACTCAATCGTCTATACCTATTTATCTACTAAACTATGCAACAGACAGACCCCAAGAAGCTCTCCAACCGCTATTGCCCCGAAGGTATGAGCGTCGAAGCGTGGCAGATAGCGCTCCGCAAGCAGTTTGCCGAGCAAAACGACTTTACCGTCACCCACCTAGACAAGAATCGTATCTGGGGAGACTACATGGTGCAGAGTGGATCAAACCACTACCGTGTCGCCTTCCGAGGCGTACGGAGCGATCGCAACTACTGCGCCTGTCTAGACTTTCGCACCAGCGGGCTAGGCACTTGCAAGCATATCGAGGCGGTCACCAACTACCTTTCGGAGGAGGTACCAGGCTATCCCTGGGGCTCCACGCCCTTCCAGCCCGACCGCACCTCTATTTTCATCAGTTACAAGGGGGGACGCACCATCGAGTGTAGCATAGGCAAGGGCAAAGAAGAGCTGTACGCTGACTGGCAGGCACGCTACTTCGAGGGCAACCAGCTTCCGCCAAAGCATTACCATCTCATCGACCAAATCACCCGAGAGGCCAAGGATCTCTCCAGTACCTTCCAGTGCTACGACGATGTCTACGAGATGATCCGTGGCTACCTACGTCTCAGCAATTGGCGTGAGCTAGTAATCAAAAAGATCCCCACGGGCGAACTGTCACAGCCTTACGTACAGGCTGAGAGTAGCCTCGAGATGCGACAGACACTCTACCAGCTCCTGTGGCAGAGCTACGGCATCATCCCAGTGCCTCACAGCGAGACCATCATCGAGCCTATGATAGCGATGATGCGCTTCGTCTCCGTTCACGAGCCAGGACGTATGCTCATCATCGTACATGACGAGGAGGAGCAGAGCCTATGGCACGAAATACTAGAGATGCGCGGTGTGACTGAGGGTGTCTCCGTGGCGCTCGCATCCGAGGTTACTAAGCAAAATGCGAGCATCTCAGGAGCCTACAGCTTTGTCTATGTAGCTTGTGGCGAAAAGCTCAGCAAGTGGACCGATCCCGTCTCCATAGCGATCAAGCGACTCGTGATCAGCCACCTTTACATCTCAGTACCACATCTATCGCTCTTCACACCCCTGCAGTTCTCCTCCATAACGCAGCATATCGACCCCTATCTGCTGGGGCCGACTTACCTCTTCATAGAGGATGCCAAGCAGTTCTTCCCGATGACCGACCTGCCCGAGCGATTGCCTCAGCGGTTAGAAGGCTTGATCACCTTCCTGCCCGACGACCCCACCATACGCACCTACGAGCCACAGCAGCCGACCACACCGAGCGAAGAGCCTCCTGTGTACGACGATGAGGCACTCCCCCACCAGCTCCTGCAGGCGCTACGAGACGCTATAGCCGATCCCAAGCGACGCATACGCCTGCTCGAGACGCTAGACGCAATCCTCCAGGAAGAGCAAGAGTAATATGGTAGACCTCACTGCACTCAACGAAGCACAGCGAGCTGCCGTCGTCTATAACGAAGGGCCCGCCCTAGTCATCGCTGGGGCCGGATCAGGCAAGACCCGCGTCATCACCTACAAGCTGGCACACCTCGTAGACCAAGGGTGGAACCCCCAGCGACTCTACGCCCTCACCTTTACCAACAAAGCAGCCGGCGAGATGCGTTCGCGTGTCAGCGAGATGCTCAGTGAGAGCGTCGCTTATAGGCTACGCATGGGTACCTTTCATGCCATCTGTGGACGTATCCTGCGACGCTACGCCCCACTGCTTGGCTACAGCCAGGATTACTCCATCTACGATACCAGTGACTCCAAGGCGCTCATACGCAACTGCATCAAGGAGCTAGACCTCAGCGACAAGAGCTACACCCCGACGCGTGTCCTCAAGCGCATATCCGATGCGAAAAACATGCTCATCTCTCCGCAAGCCTACGCTGCCAATCGGGAGATACGCAAGTACGACACGATGAATCACGAAGGCGAACTCTACAAGCTCTACAGTCTCTACACCCAGCGATGCAAGGAGAGTAACTCGATGGATTTTGACGACCTGCTCTTCCTCCTCAACGTTCTCATACGCGACTTTCCCGAGGCGCACCAAGAGATCAAAGACGGCATAGACTTCCTCCTCATCGATGAGTATCAAGACACCAACACCGCGCAGTTTGAGTTAGCCCGTCACCTCGTCGCTGACCACAACCGCATCTTTGCCGTGGGCGACGATGCCCAGAGCATCTACTCCTTCCGAGGGGCGCGCATTGCCAATATCCTGAGCTTCAAGCAAGCCTTTGCCGGTGCCAAGCTCTTTAAGCTAGAGCAAAACTACCGCTCCACAGGCCATATCGTGAGCAGTGCCAATGCCCTCATCGAGCACAACCAGCAGCGCATCCCCAAGGAGGTCTACACCGACCTCGGCGAGGGCGAGAAGCTACAGCTCTACCACTACACCTCGTCCGACGAGGAGGCAACACGACTCATCGACATCATCACGCAGCGACACGAGGAGGAGCAGATACCGCTCTCTGACCAGACCATCCTCTACCGCACGAACGCTCAGAGCCGTAAGTTCGAGGAGGTCCTTCTCTCAGAAGGCATCCCCTACGTCATCTACGGAGGTATGGCATTCTACGCGCGTGCCGAGATCAAAGATGCCATAGCTTACCTCCAGCTCATCATCAACCCGCACAACGAGCTGGCACTGCGCCGAGCCATCGCCTATCCACGCAAAGGCATTGGCGACAAAACCCTCGAGAAGGTAGCTCTCTATGCGCAGCAACAAAGCCCGCAACTATCGCTCTACGACGCACTATGCGCCGCCATCGACAGTGCCGACCCCGTCGGTCTCAGCCGAGGCGTCCGCAACAAGATAGCCTCCTTTGTCAACCTCATCGACTCGCTCGCTACCGCTTATCAGCACTACGCCAAGCTCGAGGAGTGGATCGCACATATACTCCGTGAGAGCGGCATCGTCGCTGAGCTCACACGTGAAGACACCGTCGAGAGCCAGGCCAAGCTGGACAACCTCAAGGAGTTTGTCAGCAGTGCCTCCGAGTTTGAGGCTCGTTACCGACAGGACCCGCTCAACCTCTTTGCCGAGGAGCCACTTGGCACCGAGATGCTCAGCGCCTTTGCCCAGCAGATCCCCCTCTTGACCAACCAAGATCAAGACAATGTCGAGCAGCAGAGCGGAGCCACCCCGCAGGATCGGATACAGCTCATGACCATCCACGCAGCCAAGGGACTAGAGTTCCCCTACGTCTACATCGCGGGTGTCGAGGAAAACCTCCTCCCCTCCTCACGTAGCCTCGACACGGCCGAGATGATCGAAGAGGAGCGCCGCCTCCTCTACGTAGGCATCACACGAGCCCAAAAGCTCTGCACCCTCAGCTATACCAGCATACGGACGCGCAACGGTAAGACCGAGCTCATGATCCCCAGCCGCTTCATCGCTGAGCTACCACGGGCGCACTACACCCTCCACGAGGAGGCAGCCCCCATCGGCACCAGCGTGCGTAGTTACGCCAACTGTTACCAGCCAACGACCAACAGCCAACGGCCAACAGCCACCAGCACTGCCACAGCACAGCAGATGCTTGCGAAGAGTTCGCCCGTCAACGCCCTCGAGAGCATCGATGGCTACCACGTCGGTGACCGCGTGCGCCATCCACGTCATGGCGATGGCAAGATAGAGCGCATCGAGAGCGCCATGGGCGGCAAACTCACCATCCTCTTCGACGACGGCAGAACCCGCGAAGTGCTCATCCGCTACACACATCTAGACCGTATATAGGTATAGCCTCTGATTATCCTAACCCAAGTTTCACGGGCGGAAGCGTTTGTGTTATGGACTTTGTGTCCTACAGATTTTGATTTTCCTGAAGGGGGGTCTTGACAACCCAATAAGCTCAAGCAATCAGCTACTGAGATCAATGCGACCTGCAGAGATATGGATCTGAAATGCAGAAGATATTCAAGGAGTTTGAAATTA
>UQDF01000070.1 GCA_900539765.1 uncultured Porphyromonas sp.
TCTATTCTGCGGGCGGACACGCAGGTCCGCCCCTACACGAATCACATCAACACGAAAAGTTCAGCCATCAGACGCTGTGACACAAGTATTTGTATGAACTCATGGTCGTGCGTCCGTTGCATCAAAGCAAGACGTGTAGCCGACTTGCGGGATCTAGGATTAGAAGTTAGACTCTAGGAGCACTAGTGGCACTAGCCACCCATCCCCTCTAAACGCTCATCCCCACGTGGAGAATGCCAATTTTCCACGTGGGGATTTTTTGTTTTCCACGTGGGCGTGATTCATTTTATCCGAAGTTTCATTTGATTCCTCCGAAGAATTTTTTCTTCCCCACGTGGAAAATAAAAATTCTCCACCTAGATATTTCGAAATATCCACGTGGAAATCAGTTTTCCCCAACATAGTCCCGTTTCGATATATAGTCAGTCCTAAATTATTGTAATGCGTCAGTCTTGATCGGAGCGCCATTAGAGGTTAGAGATT
This sequence comes from uncultured Porphyromonas sp., assembly GCA_900539765.1. GTDB lineage: Bacteria > Bacteroidota > Bacteroidia > Bacteroidales > Porphyromonadaceae > Porphyromonas. The sequence continues at coordinate 484 of UQDF01000070.1, forward strand.
AGAGGCTAGAGATTAGAGTCCCGATAGCTTCGATCACTCCGATCACTCCAGCCAACAGCTAACAGCCAATCGCCAAGAGCCAACAGCTAATCTCTAATTTTCGTACCTTTGAGGACGTAAGTTTTACCCGTGAGACAAAGGTCTCACCTTTATGTAAAGAACCTCTATCGCATTATGAGCAACGAAATGACTGATCAGACTTTATCACCCCAAGAGCAGCCTATGAGCATCGCTGAGCGTGCTGCCGACAATATCCGCGCCCTAGCTATCTCGATGGTCGAGCGCGCTAAGAGTGGCCACCCGGGCGGGGCTATGGGCGGAGCGGACTTTATCCAGGTCCTCTTCTCCGAGCAACTGCGCTATGACCCACGCCACCCGGAGCACCCCGCACGGGATCGCTTCTTTATGGATCCGGGTCATATGTCGCCAATGCTCTACGCACAGTTGGCGCTGGCGGGATTCTTTACGATGGACGAGCTGGCAGCCTTCCGCTCGTGGGGCAGTCCTACGCCAGGACACCCGGAGCTCTCGCGTAGCCGTATGATCGAGAACACGAGTGGTCCGCTGGGACAGGGACACACCTACGCTGTGGGCGCAGCCATTGCAGCGAAGTTCCTCCAGAACCGTCTTGGTGACACGCTGATGCCACAGCGCATCTACGCATTTATCTCTGACGGCGGTATCCAAGAGGAGATCAGTCAGGGCGCAGGACGCATCGCAGGCGACCTAGGGCTGGACAACCTGATTATGTACTACGACTGCAACGACATACAGCTCTCGACGCGTGTCGAGGATATCACGGCTGAGGATGTTGTAGCTAAGTATGATGCGTGGGGCTGGAACGTCTTTGAGGTGCCGGGTAATGACTCTGCGGCTCTGAGTCAGGTGCTACAAGACGCTATCGAGATCTCCGAAAAGACGGGTGCCCCGACGCTTATCATTGGCTACACCAATATGGCTTACAAGGCGGTCGACGAGGAGGGTAATCCGCTGGCTAATCTGATCGCAACGCACGGCCAACCGATCTCTAAGGCGGGTGCTTCGTATGCTAAGACGATGCAGGCACTGGGTGCTGACCCGGACAATCCTTTTACCATATATGAGGATGTAGCTGCCTACTACGCTAAGCGTCGTGAGGAGTTGATCGCCTACTGGGACGGTCAGTACAAGATCCAAGAGGAGTACAAGAAGACGCATGCTAGACGGGCGGAGCTCTATGATCGCTGGTTTGCTGCAGAGCCTACCTACGATGTGGCTTGGCAAGAGATAGCTCAGAAGGCTAATCAGGCAACGCGTGCCGCCTCGGCAACGGTACTGAGCGAACTGGCTAAGCGGGTGGACAACCTGATCGTTGCCTCTGCCGACCTCTCTAACTCGGACAAGACGGACGGCTATCTCAAGGGTACGAAGGCTCTGGAGGCGGGCGACTTCTCTGGCAAGTTCCTCCAGGCGGGTGTTTCGGAGCTTACGATGGCAGCACTCTGCGTGGGTATCACCCTGCATGGCGGTATGCGTGCAGCGTGCGGTACCTTCTTTGTCTTCTCAGACTATATGAAGCCTGTCGTTCGTATGGCTGGGCTGATGGAGCAACCCGTTATCTTCATCTGGTCGCACGACTCCTTTAGAGTCGGTGAGGACGGACCAACGCACGAGCCGGTCGAGCAGGAGGCGCAGATACGTCTCCTCGAGCATCTGCACAATCACTCGGGTCGTCGCGCCCTACAGGTGCTACGCCCAGCCGATGTGCATGAGGCTACGGTCGCCTGGCAGATGGCTATGGAAAACCTCCACACGCCGACAGCCCTCATCCTCTCTCGCCAAAACATCCAAGACTTACCTAATCCCACTTATGAGCGAGCTTGCCAGTTGAAGCATGGCGCTTACGTGGTCTCTGATACGACGCCAGCTGGCGAGACACCTGACCTGACGCTCATCGCTTCGGGTAGTGAGGTGAGTACGCTGGTGCAGGCTGCTGAGCTACTTAAGGGCAAGGGGTACAAGCTACGCATCGTATCGGTGCCGAGCGAAGGGATTTTCTTCGATCAACCTGAGGCGTATCGTGAGAGCGTGATCCCCGCAGAGGGTGCGCGCTTCGGTCTGACCGCTGGGCTACCTGTGACGCTCCTCCGCTTGGTCGGGGATATGGAGCATATCCACGGGTTGGAGAGCTTCGGCTTCTCTGCTCCTTACACGGTGCTGGACGAGAAGCTTGGCTTCACCGCTGAGGCGGTGGCACAGCGTATCGAGGAGCTTTGCCGCTAGTGGACGCTAAGCTACGATAGCTATGGGACTATTCTCACGCTTCAAGAAGTCAAATAAAAAGTCTCCTGTCTCAACCGAAGAGGTTGAGCAGGAGACGACTGACGTCACGCAGGAGGTAGCGGAGCAAGCAACGGAGCAGGTGTCTGAGACCAAGGCGGACACGCTCAAGGCGAACACGCTGAAGTTTGACGCGCTCCGGGCGCTCAGGATCGGCGAGGTGGACTTTGCGATACGCGCTCTGCACACTTCGCTGGAGGAGATCGACGACCCTGAGTGTCGCCTTTACCTAGCGCAGGCTTTGCAGCGCAAGCCCGACTTAGCTGGCTCGATGACTGAGCTGACCACCATACTGGAGGCTTATCCAGACTATCCAGCAGCACTTTATGAGGCGACCAAAGTCTCTAACGGACTGGATCAGCACAGCGAGACGATCGCCTACGCTGAGCGCGCCTTGGCGACCGAGCTGGAGACGGCACAGCAAGCTGAGCTACACCGCATGAAAGCTCAGGCACAGCTGGCTCTAAGCGAGTCTGAGCAAGCACTCGCAACCATCGACCAAGCACTACAGCTGACGGACGAGGTGCCACTCTACTGGCTTATCAAGGTGAAAGTGCTGATAGCACTGGAGCGTTGGGAGGAGGCTTTGGCGGTTGCTCTGGAGACGGCTGAGAAGTTCCCCGAGGAGGAGCGAGCCTACCTCTACGAAGGTTTGATCGCTTACCACGAGGGCGACAAGGAGCGCGCTGAGCGGGCTTTCCGACAAGTGGTGGAGACGGATCCATTCAACGTGGAGGGCTATATGCACCTGACGCATCTCGTGGAGGAGCTGCGGGGCAAGGAGGCTGCGTCCGATGAGATGGAGCAGGCTATGGAGATGATCCCCCAGCCGACCCGAGCGCTCCTTGACTATGCGGCCCGACTATACAAGGAGTGCGACCGCACGGAGCAGTACGAGGGAGTGCAGCAACTACTGGCTGAGCTTCCTGAGGACGCAGAGACGCAGACGGGCGAGGTTAACTTCGCCAATCTGTACGCTGGTGGCTTTTACTAGAAAAGACGAACTCTATGTCAGCCAAGCAACGCAAGTGGTACGTCGTATGGGAGGGTTATCGGCCAGGCATCTATGATGATTGGCAGGACTGCAAGATGCAGGTCGAGGGCTTCCAAGGGGCTAAGTATAAGTCCTACCCCACGGCAGAGCAAGCGCAGGAAGCCTTCGAGCTAGGCTATGATGAGGGGCGCAAGCTGGGACAGCAGCATCGTGTCGCTAAGCCACAGGGCAACCAGCTACAAGTGCAGCACAGTGTGGAGCAAGCACCTGATCAACTCATCGGAGACAAGGTGGCGCCAAAAGGTTTCCTCAACCACTCGATAGCGGTCGATGGCGCCTGCTCGTCCAATCCAGGCGTGACGGAGTATCGTGGTGTCTACACCTTTAGCCATGCAGAGCTCTTTCGGGCAGTGATCCCGTGGGGTACGAACAATATTGGCGAGTACCTAGCCATCGTTCACGCTTTGGCTCTTATGGAGCAGGGTAAGCTCCCGCCACTGCCTATCTACTCCGACAGCAAGGTGGCGCTCGGCTGGGTGGCTCAGGCACGCTGTCGCACGCGGCTTGACTCGACCGATCCACGTAGTGCTAAGACCTACGAACTGATCGTACGTGCCACAAATTGGCTGAAGACGCACACCTTTCGGGTACCACTATTGAAGTGGGACACGGTCGCTTGGGGCGAGATCCCTGCAGACTTCGGCCGTAAGTAGCCGCGCCGCTGAAGCCCTATGCGCACGCCGCTCCTCGTCTGTAACATCGGCCACGAGGTCGCTCTAGAGGCTGGCGACCCGCTACACTACACCCCGCCACGACTCATTAGACAGATGCGCTCCGCCCTTTGGAGTCTTCCGCTCTGGGCATCCCCAGCGTGGCTAGAGGGAGACTCGTGGTGGGTACACCCTTTTAGCGAAAGCCTCTCGCCCTATCTGACTGACCGTGAACTGAGTCATATAGCGAAAGGTGACGTTGGGGACTCGGAACTTACGCTCTGGGGACACGAGCGAAGCTTGGCGTATAGCCTGGCGAAGCAGTACGGGCTGAGCGGTGGAGAGACGTGCAGCGAACTTCCCCAGGAGTTGAAGCCTTGCTGGACGAGAGCTGCGAGTGCGCGCTTCTTTGCGAGCTATAGCAGCGTGCCGTGGCGCAGTCGTGTAGCGATGATTACGCAGATAGAGGAGCTAGCGAAGCTTTTGACCCAAGGGGCCTGTCTGGTGAAGCTCCCCTATAGCAGTTCGGGGAGAGGACTATGGCGCATCAACCGACTGGACAGCCAGCTTGAGGAGACACTTCGCAAGCTCTTGCGACGGCACCGCACTCTCCTCGTAGAGCCTCTACTCGACAAGCTGCAGGACTATGGTGCCGAGTACTATATAGACGAAGCAGGCGAGGTGCAGTTCGTCGGTCTATGCGCCTTCGAGACGGACGACCAAGGACGCTATCTAGAGAGTCTCTGCCAAGCTCCCGAGGAGACGCTTCAGCAACTCACCGACAGCCTCTCCGATCCCAATGAACTCATCCAAGCTCTGGCGCAGCACCGAGCTTACCTCTCCCGTGAGGTGGCACCTCACTACCGTGGGCCGGTCGGCATTGATCTACTCACCTACCGCCCCGATGGAGTCAGCAACCGTACCGCCCTGCACCCGTGGGTCGAGATCAATCTGCGCTACACGATGGGACACTACGCCCTCGACCTCTACCATGAGCGCATCCCTCAAGGAAGCCCCGACCAATACCGCTTTGGCATCCTCTCAGCACAGCGAGCCAAAGCTCTCCTCTCCACAGCAGACGCTCCCACACTAGACGACACGGGTCGCCTTCGCTCGGGACTCCTCCCGCTCACTGGGTCCGATCTCACGGGTGTCTCACACTTCGCCTACCTACGCGCTTTCTGAGATGACCCAGGCAAGTGAAAGCAAAACATCTATAGTGCCCCCCCCCTAACATCAACGAAGCCCTGCACACCACAAAGGTGTACAGGGCTTTCTCAATTAGGCTTCATAGCCACCCGAGAGCGACTACTTATCCTCAGTATTGATTTAGTCTTCGTTTAGATTGACACGCTTGAAGCCTGTAGCCGTCAGTGTCTTAGATGCCGTGTGCAGGTAGCCCTGGACATCCATCTTGTTGTCACGTACGAAAGGCTGGTGTAGCAGCGTGCTCTCCTTGTAGAACTTCTGTATAGATCCCTCGACGATGCGCTCACAGATAGCCTCAGGCTTGCCACTCTCACGAGCGCGATCCATAGCTACCTTGCGCTCCTCCTCTAGGACATGAGCTGGTACGTCCTTCTCGCAGACTGCGACTGGATTCATAGATGCTACCTGCATAGCTATCTCACGAGCCATCTCCTCATCGATAGCCTCGTTGAAAGCAACGATAGCAGCCAGCTTGTTGCCGAAGTGTATATAGGAAGTGGTGTAAGGAGCCTTGAGATACTCATAGTTGCCCAGCTCCATTTTCTCACCCGTGCTACCGATGCGGTCGGTGATATGCTCAGCGACAGCACGACCATCAGCTAGAGGTAGCTGGAGTAGCTCCTCCTTAGAGGCGGGTTGCTCCTTCATAGCAGCGTCTAGAATCTGCTGTGTGAGAGCGATGTGTCCCTCGTTCTTAGCAACGAAGTCTGTCTCGCACTGGAGTGATACGATGGCTGCAAAGCCCTCGCTGTGTGCTGCTAGGACACAACCCTCAGCCGCCTCACGATCAGAACGCTTGGCAGCGACAGCCTTGCCCTTGGCACGTATGATCTCGATAGCCTTCTCAAAGTCTCCGGCCGTCTCGTTGAGTGCATTCTTGCAGTCAGAGAGACCAGCACCGGTCATCTTACGAAGTTTCTTGATATCTTCAATTGTTACGCTCATGGTGTATAGTATTATTGTTGGTTAGCTGCTTCCTCATTAGCTGGAGCAGTCTCTTCAGCCTCTACAGTCTCGGGGGTTGCCTCCTCAGCCTCCTCCTCACGCTCAGCCTCAGCATTAGCGGGGCGGATGCGCTCACGACGAGCGCCTGTGCGCTGGCGACGTCCTGAGGGAGCTAGCTCAGCAGCTTCCTCAGCCTCCTTCTCAGCCTTGATAGCCTTGTACTCTACCTGCCCCTCGTTGATCGCCTGGCACATAGCCGAGATGATCAGCTCGATAGCTTGTGTAGAGTCATCGTTAGCTGGGATGACGTAGTCGACATCCTTGGGGTTAGCATTCGTATCGACGATAGCAAATACGGGGATACCTAGACGCTGAGCCTCACGTACAGCGATGTGCTCACGCATGACGTCTACCACGAAGAGTGCGTTAGGCAGACGGTTCATGTCTCGGATAGAGCCGAGGTTCTTGTCTAGCTTAGCCTGCTGGCGATCGAGCTGTAGGCGCTCACGCTTGGAGAGGTTGTTGTAGGTGCCATCCTCACGCATCTTGTCGATTTGCCCCATCTTCTTGACCGCCTTGCGGATCGTGGGGAAGTTGGTGAGCATACCACCTGGCCAACGCTCTGTGACGTAGGGCATTCCTACGCTCTTAGCGAGCTCAGCTACAGGATCCTTAGCCTGGCGCTTGGTGCCGACGAAGAGGATCTTCTTGCCCGAGCTGGCCATATTCTTGATAATCTCAGCACACTCGTCGATCTTAGCGATAGTCTTGTGCAGATCGATAATGTGGATGCCGTTACGCTCCATAAAGATGTAGGGAGCCATAGCGGGGTTCCACTTACGTGGCATATGGCCAAAGTGTGCTCCAGCCTCTAGTAGCTGGTCAAATGATACTTGTGACATAGTAGTCTTTGTTTTTTCGTTTACGTTCTTGTGAAATAAGCAATTGCAGGGTAGGGCTACTGTATAGACTGAAGCTAAAAACCTCTAAGGTCTAATCTCTAACTTCTAAAGTCTAATCTCTAGTATGCCATCGATGCAATTTAGATACTAAACGCGAAAGATCGTGCGGGGTGTGCAGTAGCACAGGAAGAACACCATAAGGAGAGGCTCACACTGCGATAGCATACCCCCAGCACCATCAACGCTTGCTGAACTGGAATTTCTTACGAGCCTTAGGACGTCCTGGCTTCTTACGCTCTACGACACGTGGATCACGCGTTACGAAGCCTGCGGCACGTAGCGTAGCCTTGTCCTCAGGATTGATCTTGATCAGTGCACGAGCTATGCCGAGACGAGCAGCTTCGCTCTGTCCCTTGAAGCCTCCACCCGTGAGGTTGATCATAACGTCATACTTGTCAGCCACCTCTAGCTTGAGGAGAGGTTGCTTTACAATGTACTGAAGTATTGAAGAGGGGAAGTAGTTAGCAATATCCTTCTTATTGATCGTTATCTTGCCCGAACCCTCTGTGAGATATACGCGGGCTACTGCAGCCTTACGTCTACCTATAGCATTGATTTGTTCCATCGTTTACCGCGTATTTATTTAAGTGTATTGATATCGATCTTACGGGGCTGTACACCCTCCATAGTGTGGTCAGGACCATCGAAGACCCGGACGTGCGTCAGCAGCTCAGCACCGAGCTTGTTCTTAGGGAGCATACCCTTAAGTACCTTCTCAAAGAGCTTGCGAGAGCTCTTGTTTTGGAAGTCTCTTGGTGAGAAGGCTCTCTGTCCTCCAGGATAGCCTGAGAAGGTCAGATAGCTAGGTGTGTCCCACTTATTGCCTGTAAGTTCGATCTTGTCGGCATTGATGATGATAACGTTGTCACCACAGTCTGCATGAGGTGTAAAGCAGGGCTTGTACTTACCACGCAGTATCTTAGCAACAACAGAGCAGAGGCGTCCGAGACGCTGCCCCTCGGCATCTACCACGAGCCACTCCTTCTGAGCTGACTCCTTGGTGGCGGATTGTGTTTTATAGCTTAATGTGTTCACGCTAATAGTTTGATTGGGATTAATACAAAAGGAGATCTCCCTAGGCGCAGGCTCCCCGAGCTCCCCGATCATAACGCCTCTACTAGGTGAGAGACTGTCACTTTAGGGCCGTCGTGCGGGATCTGTTCACCTGTCGGTAGGCTATCGATGGAGCGTGGACGCACTCCTTATACACCGACACAGATACCAGCCACGACACTCATATGAGGTCAAAAGCTTGCTCTGGTTATCTCGTTTCGATAATAATCAGCACCGCAAAGGTACAACTATTTTGCAAACTGGCAATAAACTCCTTGCTTTTGCCAGTCTCAACGAGTAACGATTTGCATCTAGTCACCGACCTGTCCTCTCCTGAAATAGTACACAGTTGGGAAGCCAACCCCAACAACTATGAAA
>UQDF01000071.1 GCA_900539765.1 uncultured Porphyromonas sp.
TTTCATAGTTGTTGGGGTTGGCTTCCCAACTGTGTACTATTTCAGGAGAGGACACACTTTAGCCACTGAAATAGCCTTGAAATTAACAAAACTGGGAGCAAAGGTGCATCTAACCACCACTGACCCGGCAAACCATCTGAATTATAACCTTGCTGTTCAGGCTGGCATTACGGTAAGCCGGATTGACGAAGCGGAAGTGTTGGAAGCCTATAAAAACGAGGTTCGCAGTAAAGCTGCGGAAACAATGACAGCCGAAGATATGGAATATATTGAGGAAGATTTACGTTCACCGTGTACGCAGGAAATTGCAGTATTCCGAGCTTTTGCTGAAGTTGTCGATAAAGCAGAAAAGGAAGTCGTAGTAATTGACACCGCACCTACCGGACACACTTTGTTATTGCTGGATGCAACGGAAAGTTACCATAAAGAAGTACAACGTACACAAGGCGACACTCCTGCTTCCGTAAGAAAGCTGTTACCACGTTTGAGAAACCCGCAGGAAACAGAAATCGTTATTGTGACCCTGCCCGAAGCAACACCCGTATTTGAAGCCGAACGTTTGCAAATGGACTTACAACGTGCCGGGATTAATAATAAATGGTGGGTCGTGAATGCTTGCTTGTCACTAACTGACACCGAAAATTCTTTCTTGCGGGCAAAGGCGCAAAACGAATTGGCTTGGATTAAGAAAGTAGAAGAATTGTCGAAGGGAAATGCTGCCCTGATACCTTGGAAAAACAACTAATCACATGAAGGTTTTAATTCTTTGTACAGGGAATAGCTGCCGCAGCCAAATGGCACATGGCTTTCTACAATCATTTGACAATAAACTGGATGTCTTTTCAGCAGGGACAAAACCTGCTGAAAAGGTTAATCCGATGGCGGTAAAGGTTATGGATGAAATGGGTATAGACATAGCCCACCATATCCCTAAAAGTGTAAACCTATATATAGGACAGGAATGGGACTATGTTATTACGGTCTGCGGTGGGGCAAATGAAAGTTGCCCAGTGTTTACTGGTAAGGTCGGAAAGAGACTGCACATGGGATTTGACGACCCCTCCGAAGCAACCGGAACGCCGGAGTTTATAAACAGTGAATTTCATCGGGTACGGGATGAAATAAAAGCCCGTTTCTATGACTTCTACCTGAACGAATTAAAACCACAGTTAAGCTAAACAATTGTTGCTATGGAAAAGAAACAAGGAATTGGAGTTTTTGAAAAATACCTGACTATCTGGGTTGCCTTGTGCATCATTATTGGAATTGCCGTGGGACAATGGCTTCCGGCAATTCCGCAAACATTAAGCAAATTTGAATATGCCAACGTCTCTATACCCGTGGCAATCCTGATTTGGTTAATGATTTATCCGATGATGCTAAAAGTAGACTTTCACAGTGTTAAGAATGTCGGCAAGCGTCCGAAAGGAATATTAGTCACTTGCGTTACAAATTGGCTGATAAAGCCATTTACCATGTTCGGAATAGCTTATTTGTTCTTCTATGTGGTTTTCAAAGCCTTTATACCTGCCGGATTAGCCGAAGAGTATTTAGCCGGGGCGGTATTATTGGGGGCTGCACCTTGTACAGCTATGGTGTTCGTGTGGAGTTACCTTACTAAAGGGGATGCCGCTTATACACTGGTACAAGTGGCAGTGAACGATTTAATCATATTGGTAGCGTATGCCCCTATCGTAGCTTTCTTGCTGGGAGTTGGCGGCGTATCTATCCCGTGGGACACTCTGTTGCTATCCGTAGGGCTTTTTGTTGTGATACCACTTGCTGCCGGGGTCATTACCCGAATAGTGGTTATCCGCCGCAAAGGTGTGGAGTATTTCAACAACGTGTTTGTCAAGAAATTTAATAACTACACGGTTGGTGGATTGCTATTAACGCTTATTATCCTGTTTTCATTTCAAGGAGAAACGATACTGAACAACCCCCTGCATATCTTATTGATTGCAGTTCCGCTTGTGTTGCAAACGGTTTTGATATTCTTCGTTGCTTACGGTTGGGCGAAATGGTGGAAATTACCCCATGATGTTGCCGCACCTGCCGGAATGATTGGGGCAAGTAATTTCTTTGAATTGTCAGTTGCTGTGGCTATTTCTCTTTTTGGGTTACAGTCTGGGGCTGCACTGGCTACGGTGGTGGGCGTGCTGGTCGAAGTTCCGGTGATGTTGATGTTAGTAAGGATTGCCAATAACACACGAAGCTGGTTCCTGGCTACAGAATAACAATAGGGCAAAAGTCCAATAGTTTCCTAAACGTTTTTTGCGTGCAATGGGTGTAAAATAGCTGTCAAGCGGGTTAATCGTCCTCTTGACGTTTGCGGTAAAAACGGGGAGATCCCCTCTATACTATTTCGGGCTCGTCTGGAGGCGGTGAAAACAGCTCACTTATCCACTGAAAGAGGTCGATTTTGGTGAACGTGTTGAGTCTGCTGCAGAAAAATCTGATCTCTACGTGGCTATCGTGTATTATCTCGTTTGGCTAAAATATTTTATCCCGAGAGTGCTCTGCTCCCAGCACCTTGAAATAGGATCTAGCCAAATAATCACTCCTTGATGCCCAAGCGCTCTAGAAATCGTTGACGAGATACGATAAAACGCTCATGCGTAGCCTGAGCCACGACGCCAGCTTGGTCCGTAGCTTCAATGGTAAAGGTGAGCTTACGCCCCTCTATCGAGGAGAGCTGCGCAGTGACTGTGATTGTCTCTCCGATGGGTGTCGCATGCTGGTGGTCGGTGGTGATCATCGTGCCGACGGTCGTCGAGCCCTCCTCGGTATAGTTGCGAGCGAGGAGCATCGCTGCGTTTTCCATAAAGGCGATCAGCGCAGGCGTGGCGAGGACAGGCATATCGCCCGATCCAACCTCTGCAGCACTGTGCTTAGGCTCGATGATGTATTGCTTGGTTAGGGAGGTTGCTTTATTATCCATAGTCATATATCGATTACTGGTTGTCACAAGTTATAGTGTTGCCGTCGGAGCTTAGGTGGTAAGTGCGCTGCTCCTCCGCCACGTAGCAGGAAGGCTCCTCAGAGAAGTCTAGCTTGTGTCCCTCTTGGCTCACCCAGCCGATCTGGCGAGATGGGTTGCCCACGACCAGGGCGTAGGGCGCCACATCACGGATCACGACCGTGCCTGCGCCAATCATAGCGTAAGCGCCAATCTTGACTCCGCAGAGGATCGTCGCATTGGCTCCGATAGAGGCTCCTCGGCCTATATGTGTGGGGCGAAACTCGTGCTTCCGTGAGACCGCAGCTCGCGGGTTGATCACATTGGTAAAGACGCACGAAGGTCCTAGGAAAACCTCCTCTTCACAATGAACTCCTGTGAAGAGCGTGACATTGTTTAGGACACGGCAGCGGTCGCCTAGATGAACACGTGGCTGGACGACAACGTTTTGTCCTAGATGACACTGCGCCCCGATGACAGCATCGTGCATAATATGGCAGAAGTGCCAGATAGTCGTGCCAGCTCCAATGTGCGCCCCCTCGTCAATAATGGAGGTGGGGTCTATGTAGCTTGTCTCAGCAGCACGAGGTGGGTGTGGCATATGGGAGGATCTTGGGCGACTACTTGATCAGCGACTCGATAGCGTTGAGGTCAGAGCGGTAAGCCGTAGAGACCTGCGCCTGATCCTCTACCACCTTGCAGCTGTGTAGCACAGTGGCGTGCGAGCGACCACCGAGCAGTTCGCCGATAGCGCTGAGCGACTGGTCCGTGTAGCGCTTCGCAAAGTACATAATCATTTGTCTCGCCTGAGCTACGTCAGCCTTTCTCGAGCGACTGCGCACCAGCTCTATTGGCACGTGAAAATATTCGCACACCGTCTTCTCAATCATAGAGACCGTGATCTCTTTCTTCTCTTGCTTGACCGTTTGGCTCACGATCTTCTTGACAAAAGAGGAGGTGATGTCGCAACCCTCGACCGCTGCACGGGTGATAAGCGAAAAGAAGACTCCCTGCAAGCCTCGGATGCTACTGGTCACCGTGCGGGCTATGTAGTCGATCATCTCTTGGGGTAGTATGCTCCCGCTCTCCTCGCTCTTGTGGCGGAGGTACTCCCTGCGGAGATCGTAGTCGGGACGCTCTACCTCTATCGTCAAGCTACCCGCTATGCGTGAGATGAGTCGCTCCTCAAGCCCCGCTAGGTTGACTGGTGCCGTATCGCTCGTCAGGACGATCTGCTTGCCCAGCATGTAGAGGTGATTGAAGACTTGGAAGAAGGTGAGCTGCGTCTTCTTCTTGGCGATCAGCCCCTGTATGTCGTCAATGAGTAGCACATCTACCTGCTGGTAGAAGTTGATAAAGTCGTTGGTCGTATTGGCTCTTGTAGCAGCGACGTACTGCATCTCAAACATATGAGAGGAGACGTAGAGCACCTTTAGCTCAGGGTACAGTTCTCTGATCCGTAGTCCGATCGCATGACACAGGTGTGTCTTGCCAACGCCCGAAGGGCCATAGATAAAGCATGGATTGAGAGCGCCTTGTCCAGGCTTTTCAGCAATAGAGCGTGCGATGGAGCTGGCGGTTCGATTGGACTCCCCCTGATAGTAGGTGTCAAAGCTCAGCTGAGGCTTGAGCTGCGAGTCAAAGTCTGGTAGTTGGCGTGGCTCTGTCTTCAGTGCGGCAGCAGCTCCGTTGGCATTGATCGTATAGGCACCAGCAGCACCGTAAGCATTGCTTGCATAGCTCTGCGTGGGCAGCGTCACGGACGAATTCTTGCGATGAGATGCTGCGCTGTCTACCAGCGCCTTGTACTTGAGGACTACGTTAGGCCCGATGACACGCTGGAGTACCTGCTTGAGCTCGTTGATGAAGTGTGTCTCGATGTACTCACAGAAGAACTGACTAGGCACACCGAGCGTCATCTCCACTCCGATGAGTGAGACTGGCTTGATGTGTGGAAACCAAGCGTTGTAGACCTCTGGTTGGATCATCGCTTGGAGCAGGACTGTACACTCAGACCACGCCCGCAGGGCAGCTTCTCTGTCAGTCATATTAAGTAGTCAGTTCTATGATAGTAGTCGATGTAACGTGAGACTGTTACCTTTGCAACAGTAGGATAGTCAAGTGACCCAAGAGAAGGCTTCTCTGTGAAGGGTCACTTTTCATTTGCAAAGATCCTAACTTTGACGATGCCACGCAACAGGACAAAACGACAAAAGCACCTCTCCTCCCGTCTATCTGCATTGTTGTCAAAGGATTAGGGTGTAGAGTTGTTGACAATTAAGGATTCTTGGCTAATCGCCTATTGATTAGTCTATTACACTGATCTGATTGGGGCGTGTATAGAGTAATAGACAATCAAGAATAAGGGCTATCTAAGGGATTACGAATAAGTTACGAGTAGCGTCATTAGATAGCTTCTCATTGTAGTCGTAAAGTTATATCAGCTTCAGATTTTGAGCTGATCAGATGTGTCGGATAGATCGTACGTAAACGGAGTGATCCGAGTCTTCAGCGACTCCGATCACTCCGCTATTTTTGTTCATTTCAGCAGTCTGCATCTCCGTGGTCTGAACCGCTGTGGGAGCAGACAAGTCTCAGCATCGTGTGAGTCTAGCCACGGGAGCAGCCAGCACACTGTCTGATCTGCTGGAAGAAGTCGTTGCCCTTGTCATCAACTAAGATGAAAGCGGGGAAGTCCTCTACCTCTATGCGCCAGATCGCCTCCATACCTAGCTCGGGGTACTCCAGACACTCGACACGCTTGATGCTCTCCTGTGCTAGGATCGCGGCAGGGCCCCCGATGCTACCGAGGTAAAAGCCACCGTGCGCCTTGCAAGCGTCGGTAACCTGCTGACTGCGGTTGCCCTTGGCAATCATAACGAGGCTACCTCCATGGCTCTGAAAAAGATCTACGTAGGGATCCATACGTCCTGCCGTGGTGGGTCCGAAAGAGCCACTAGGCATCCCCTCAGGTGTCTTGGCGGGGCCAGCATAGTAGATCGGGTGATCCTTGATATACTGGGGTAGCTCCTCTCCACGATCGAGGCGCTCCTTGAGCTTAGCGTGGGCTATGTCACGCCCCACGACGATGGTGCCTGAGAGTGAGAGACGTGTAGAGACCGGGTACTGACTCAGCTGCTTGCGTATCTCATCCATCGGGCGGTTGAGGTCTACCTTTACGACCTCGCCCTCGGTGCCGTGGCGCATAGTCTCGGGGATCAGTCGTGCGGGGTGCTTCTCCAGTCGCTCGATCCATAGTCCCTCCTTATTGATCTTAGCCCGTACGTTGCGGTCTGCGGAGCAGCTTACCCCTAGTCCGACTGGACAGGAAGCTCCGTGACGTGGCATACGGATCACACGTATGTCGTGGGCGAAGTACTTACCGCCAAACTGAGCTCCCAGACCAATCTCGTGAGTCGCCTCCAGGAGTCGCTGCTCCATCTCTAGATCTCGGAAGGCATGCCCCAGTTCGTTACCCTCGGTGGGTAGCTCATCGTAGTACTTAGCACTGGCCAGCTTGACCGTCTTGAGGTTTGCCTCTGCCGAGGTGCCGCCTATGACGAAAGCTATATGATAAGGAGGACAAGCAGCAGTGCCTAGCGAACGCATCTTGTCAACTAGGAAGGGGAAGAGGCGCTCCTCCGTGAGGAGTGCTTTGGTCTCCTGATAGAGGTAAGTCTTATTGGCAGAGCCACCACCCTTAGCGATAAAGAGGAACTTATACTCATCGCCCTCGGTCGCCATAAGGTCGATCTGCGCGGGGAGGTTGCACCCCGTATTGACCTCACGATACATATCGAGTGGTGCATTTTGCGAGTATCGGAGGTTGTAGCGTGTGTAGGTGTCGTAGACGCCGTGCGAGAGGTACTCCTCATCGCAAGCACCAGTCCAGACGTTTTGCCCTTTCTTACCTAGGATAATGGCGGTACCCGTGTCTTGGCAGAAGGGGAGCTGCCCCAGAGCACTCACCTCAGCATTGCGGAGGAAGGTCAGAGCAACAAACTTATCATTGTCCGAAGCCTCTGGGTCGGATAGTATCGATGCGACCTGCTCCTGATGGGCAGGGCGTAGGTAGAAGGCTACATCGTGCATAGCTCGCTCGGCAAGTATGCGTAGCGCCTCTGGCTCGACTTGTAGCATCTGGTGACCATTGCAGTCGACCGTATGAACGTAGTCAGAGGTGATTAACTCGTACTCAGTCCGATCGGGCCCTACGGGGTACATCGGCTGGTACTGAAACGGTGGTGTGGGCATCTCTCTTGTGTCAGTTAAGTGTGTGTATAGAGAGCCTCGTGACATAGCTCGTCATAGGCTCGAATAGGGTAGGGGGGGGAATAGTTAGAGACTGAGTGCTAGGGTCTGCTTCTTAGAAGTCTAAGCGTGCGTCCTCCCCCTGCATTCAGTCTCTATCAGGTTTGTAAGAGGCAAAAGCCTCTCGTTGAGTTTATCTTACCAAGCGAAGATAGGTAGTGGAGACATCATCTCGTTGACCTCCTTACGTACCTTAGCTATCTCATCCTCGTTTTCAGGATCACGTAGTACGCGGTCTATGAGCTCGACGATGTATGCCATCTTGTCCTCCTTGACACCACGCGTCGTGATAGCGGGCGTACCCACACGGATACCAGAGGTCTGGAATGCAGAGCGTGAGTCAAAAGGTACCATATTCTTATTGACCGTGATGTCAGCACGTACGAGTGCGTTCTCAGCCACCTTACCCGTTAGGTCAGGGTACTTAGAGCGTAGGTCGATGAGTAGGCAGTGATTGTCCGTACCGCCAGAGATGCAGTTGTAGCCCATCTTGACAAAAGCCTCGCCAAGTGCCTTAGCATTCTTCATCACCTGCTTCTGATACTCCTTAAATGAAGGATCGAGAGCCTCACCAAAGGCGACAGCCTTCGCAGCGATGACATGCTCTAGCGGACCACCCTGGATACCTGGGAAGACAGCTGAGTTAAGTAGCTGAGACATCATCTTGACAACCCCCTTAGGAGTCTTGAGACCCCAAGGATTCTCAAAGTCCTTACCCATCAGGATGATACCACCACGAGGACCACGTAGAGTCTTGTGTGTCGTAGAGGTGACGATGTGAGCATACTTGACAGGGTTGTCGAGCAGTCCAGCAGCGATCAGTCCAGCAGGGTGAGCCATGTCGACCATAAAGATAGCTCCGATCTCATCAGCTACCTTGCGGAAGCGTGCATAGTCCCACTCGCGGCAGTAAGCCGAGCCACCAGCGATGATCAGCTTAGGCTTGTGCTGGCGAGCTAGCTGCTCCATCTCGTCATAGTCTACCGTACCCGTCTCCTTGCTTACATTGTAGCCGATGGGGTGGTAGAGTGTACCAGAGCTATTGACAGGCGAACCGTGTGAAAGGTGACCACCATGGTCTAGGTTTAGACCCATAAAGGTATCACCAGGCTTGAGGCAGGTAAAGAGGACAGCCATATTAGCTTGAGCACCTGAGTGCGGCTGCACGTTGGCATACTCAGCGCCAAAGAGCTTCTTGATACGCTCTATAGCTAGGTTCTCAGACTTATCCACCACTTCGCAACCGCCGTAGTAACGCTTAGCGGGGTATCCCTCAGCGTACTTATTAGTCATACAGCTACCCATAGCTTGCATGACCTGGTCGCTGACAAAGTTCTCAGAGGCGATCAGCTCGATGCCCTTTAGCTGGCGCTGATGCTCCTGTTCGATCAGATCAAAGATCTCTTGGTCTCTTTTCATTCTATGTGAAATTAAATAAGTTAGTCGTCATACATAGATGTGTGCAGCCCCCTAGCCCCTCAAGCGCGAGCAGAGGCTCACACGATTCTCTCGCAAAGATAACAATAATATCTGAGTTGTGGTAATCTTCACGGAAATCGTAGATTCAACTATCAAATGCAACTGACTAAGCCAAACGCCTGTAGCAGAGCGGAGGGCGTTTGGTGTGTC
>UQDF01000072.1 GCA_900539765.1 uncultured Porphyromonas sp.
AGGGTGCGATCCATTTTTTGTAGGTATGAGTTGCATTTACTAATTGAATATACGACGTACATTCCACCCGCTAATGCAATTTCTCAAAATAATAGAAGTTAGCGGGACTCATTATATCCGAGATCCAATATTTTTCATTACTTTTGTTCGAGGGGCAGTGGCTAGGAGTCACAAGAGCTTCCTTTTGGCACTTAATGAGAACTCAACAAACTAAATAAAGCTATGACACAGCACAACATTGATCTCTCCCAGTATGGCATCAAAGAGCCTGCTGAGATCATTTACAATCCCTCGTACGATCAGCTCTACGAGGCTGAGCTACAACCAGATCTAACGGGCTATGACCGTGGACAGCTCTCCGAGCTGGGTGCCGTCAACGTAATGACGGGCGTCTACACGGGTCGCTCGCCAAAGGACAAGTTCTTCGTCCTCGACGATACCACGCGCGACACCATCTGGTGGACCACACCCGAGTACCCCAACGACAACAAGCCCACCAGTCAGGAGACCTGGCGAGAGCTTAAGAAGATCGCCACCGAAGAGCTCTCTGGCAAGAAGCTCTACGTCGTCGACGCCTTCTGCGGTGCTAACCCCGACACGCGCCTCAAGATCCGCTTTATCATGGAGGTTGCTTGGCAGGCTCACTTTGTCACCAACATGTTTATCCGCCCCACTAAGGAGGAGCTGGCAAACTTTGGCACGCCTGACTTTGTCGTGATGAACGCTTCGAAGGCTAAGGTGACCAACTACAAGGAGCTGGGGCTGAACTCAGAGACGGCTGTCGTCTTTAACCTAACAGAAAAGGTACAGCTCATCCTCAACACCTGGTACGGCGGTGAGATGAAGAAGGGTATGTTCTCCTATATGAACTACCTCAACCCGCTCCGTGGCATCGCCTCGATGCACTGCTCTGCTAATACGAATCAAGATGAGACGGAGACCGCTATCTTCTTCGGACTCTCTGGCACGGGCAAGACGACCCTCAGCACCGACCCCAAGCGCAAGCTGATCGGCGACGACGAGCATGGCTGGGATGACAACGGTATCTTCAACTACGAGGGCGGCTGCTACGCTAAGGTGATCAACCTGAGCAAAGAGTCTGAGCCTGATATCTACAACGCTATCCGTCGTGACGCCCTCCTAGAGAATGTCACCCTAGATGCCAATGGCAAGATAGACTTCTCCGACAAGTCTGTCACGGAGAATACACGTGTCTCCTACCCTATCTACCACATTGACAACATTGTCAAGCCGGTCTCTAAGGCGGGTCATGCCAACAAGGTGATCTTCCTCTCGGCAGATGCTTTCGGCGTCCTACCTCCTGTCTCGATCCTCGATCCTGAGCAGACGCAGTACTACTTCCTCTCTGGCTTTACGGCCAAGCTGGCTGGTACGGAGCGTGGCGTCACGGAGCCTACGCCGACCTTCTCGGCATGCTTTGGCGCAGCCTTCCTCTCACTCCACCCGACCAAGTATGGTCAGGAGCTGGTCAAGCGTATGAAGGCTGTCGGTGCTAAGGCTTACCTAGTCAATACGGGCTGGAACGGCACGGGCAAGCGTATCTCGATCAAGGATACCCGTGGCATCATCGATGCGATCCTCGATGGTTCGATCGATAAAGCTCCGACGAAGACACTACCCCACTTCAACTTCGCCATCCCGACGGAGCTGCCAGGCGTAGACCCCGCTATCCTCGATCCACGAGACACTTATGCCGATCCCGCTGAGTGGGAGACGAAGGCTCAGGATCTGGCTAAGCGCTTTGTCAAGAACTTCGAGAAGTTTGCCACCAACGAGCATGGCAAGAAGCTCGTCGATGCAGGTCCTAAGCTCTAATTGAGCTGACTAATTAAGCGAAAGCAGAGGTCCCACTTATCCGTGAGTGAGGCCTCTGCTTTTGTTTTTCGTCATCGTACGGCATTTCGCTATTGTGACTTTGGTGTTAAGTATGTATATTTGCGAAATGAATGGGTGCAGGTGTGGCACGGTTGCTTCGTATGCGCCCCATTCTATACCTATGACTATTCATTCTCTATATAATTGAACTATGATAATAGGCGTACCTAAAGAAATCATGCACGATGAGGCTCGTGTCGCAGCGAGTCCCGAGGCAGTGAAGCAGTATGTCGCTGATGGACACACTGTACTATTTGAGCGTGGAGCTGGCGAAGGCGCAGCATATCACGACGAGGACTATCAGGCAGCTGGTGCTGAGCTGATACAAGGACCTGAGGAGATCTACCGCCGTGCGGAGATCATCATCAAGGTCAAGGAGCCACTCTTTAACGAGCAGCTTGGCAAGCATGAGATCGATATGATGCACAAGGGGCAGTACCTGATCACCTTCATCCACCCAGCCTCTCCTGTGAACCATGACATGGTACGCAAGATGGCTGCGCAGGGCGTCGTAGGTCTCACCCTAGATGGTGTACCTCGTATCTCTCGTGCACAAAACCTCGATGCACTCACCTCTATGAGTACTTGCGCAGGCTACAAGGGTATCTTGATGGCTGCCAACGACCTCTCCTTCTTTATGCCACAGATGTTTACCGCTGTCGGCAAGATCGAGCCCGCCAAGGTACTCGTCATCGGTGTCGGTGTAGCTGGTCTACAGGCACTCGCTACGGCTCGTCGTCTAGGCTGTATCACCTACGCAGCTGATATACGTCCCGCAGCTTCTGAGCAGGCTACCAGTCTAGGTGCTAAGCCTATCGACCTGGGCATCCCCGCTGACAAGGCTGTCGCTCCTGGTGGCTACGCACTACACCTGAGCCCCGAGCTACTTGAGCATGAGCGTCAGGTGCTAGCTGAGCATGTCAAGGACATGGACGTCATCTTCTGTAGCGCCCTCGTACCAGGCAAGATCGCTCCCGTGGTCATCACCGAGGAGATGGTCAAGTCTATGAAGCCCGGCTCTGTCATCGTCGATATCGCTATCGATCAGGGTGGTAACTGCGCTATCACGACTCCAGGCGAGCGTGACGTCAAGCACCACGTAGTCATCGAGGGTATCAAGAATATCCCTGGTATGCTGCCTCAGAGCGCTACCTGGATGTTCTCACAAAACATGTACAACCTCGTCAAGTACCTCGTCAAGGATGGCAAGATGCACCTCGATATGAGCGATCAGATCACCTCTTCTATCGTCGTCACGACGGAGGCTGGGGAGATCATCCACGAGGGTACCCTCGAGGCTATGGGACTCAAGAAGTAGCCTAGATTACAGGAACTTGACTTCCCCCCTATCGCTAGAGGTTAGACGTCAGAGCATATGATCCTAATGGGTCATACTCTGACTTCTAACCTCTAATTGCTAAAACTCTAACCTCTACTCTCTAATCTCTAACTTCTAATCTCTAATCTCTCAATGAACCCACTGATCCTCGTCGCCATCTTCCTTGTGGCGACTTTCGTCGGCTACAAGCTCATCAGCAATGTGCCTAGCTTGTTGCACACCCCCCTTATGTCGGGGATGAACGCCCTGAGTGGCGTCACCATCACGGGAGCGCTCGCAGCTACTGCCACAGCTATCATGGCTCCAGACGGTAGTCTCTTCCAGCAAATATTTGGGGTTATAGCCGTCATCCTAGCCACCATCAATGTCGTCGGGGGCTTTGGCGTGACCAACCGCATGCTCCGTATGTTTACCAAAAACAAGAAAGGAGGCAAGGCATGAATACACTCATAGAGATCTCTAATCCCGTCTACTACGTCATCTGTGCGATCCTCAGCATCCTCGTGCTCGCAGGCATCGCTATGATGAGCAAGGTGAAAACCGCTGCTCGTGGTAACGCACTCAGTGCTACCGCTATGGGGCTAGGCGTCATCGTCACGCTACTCAAGCTACAGGTCGTCACCTTCCCCTGGCTCATCGGGGGTATCCTCATCGGTGGTATCATCGGTGCCCTACTCTACACACGAGTCAAGATGATCCAGATGCCGCAGATGGTGGCTCTGCTCAATGGTATCGGTGGTGGTGCCTCAGCACTCGTCGGTGCTTTGACACTCTTCCAGCTTCCTGTGAGCAACGTTTACTTCACGCTGGTCACCGCTTTCCTCGCGATCATCATCGGTATGCTCACCCTCGTCGGGAGTCTCGTCGCAGCGGGCAAGCTCCACAGAGTACTGCCACAGAAGTCGGTCGTATGGCCTTTTCACAATGTAGCGACCTCACTCACGCTCATTGTCGCTGTCTTCTTCCTACTCATTGGCACGCTCAACTACCAGATGCCTAATGCCCTCATCTACGCTATGATCGGCACGATGCTCTTCAGTGCGCTCTTCGGGCTTTACTTCTCCATACGTGTGGGCGGTGCTGACATGCCGATCACCATCAGCTTGCTCAACTCTCTGAGCGGTGTGGCTGGTGCTATCGCCGGTATGGCCATTGGCGACATCTTCCTCGTCGCTGTCGGTGGTGTCGTCGGTGCTTCGGGACTCCTTCTCACGCAGATCATGTGCCGTGCGATGAACCGCTCGCTCGTCAACATCCTCATCCCTCACGGCAAGGCCAAAGCTCCCGCCAAGGCAACGGCTCCCGCCAAGGTTGCCGCACCAGCTCCTAAAACTCCCGCTACGCCTCAGCCTAAGCAAGAGAGCTCTCCTATCGATCAGGCTGTTGCGATGCTCCGTGGTGCTAAGCGCGTCATCATAGTACCGGGTTACGGTATGGCTCTTGCGCAAGCACAGCAACAGGTCAAGCAGCTAGCCGACAAGCTCGCTCGAGGCGGTGCCGATGTCAAGTATGCGATCCACCCTGTGGCTGGTCGTATGCCGGGACATATGAACGTACTCCTTGCTGAGGCTAATGTGGACTACGATAGTCTCTACGAGATGGAGGCGATCAACGATCAGTTTGCCAATACCGATGCAGTCATCGTCATCGGTGCTAACGATGTGCTCAACCCCGCCGCTCGCAATGCCGAGGGGACGCCTATCTATGGTATGCCAGTCCTCAACGTAGATCAAGCCAAGCAGGTGATCATCTGCAACTTCGATCTCAAGCCTGGTTACGCTGGTGTCGAGAACCCGCTCTACAGCCGTGGCGAGGGCGTAGCGCTCTGCCTAGGCGATGCTAAGGCAACGATTGATCAGATCCTCTCTGGGCTAGAGAGCTCAGCAGCGACTGCACAGCCCGCTAGTAGCAGTTCCGCCAGCGATCCTATTTCACAGGCTGCTGGCATGCTCCGTGGCGCTAAGCGTGTCATCATCGTGCCGGGATACGGTATGGCTCTAGCACAAGCGCAGCAGGAGGTCAAGCAGCTGGCCGATAAGCTCGCCAAGAGCGGTGCTGATGTTAAGTATGCCATCCACCCTGTGGCTGGTCGTATGCCAGGACATATGAACGTGCTTCTTGCTGAGGCTAATGTGGACTATGATAGTCTCTACGAGATGGAGGCGATCAACGATCAGTTTGCCAATACCGATGCGGTCATCGTCATCGGTGCTAACGACGTGCTCAACCCCGCTGCGCGCAATGCCGAGGGAACGCCTATCTATGGTATGCCAGTCCTCAACGTAGACCAAGCCAAGCAGGTGATCATCTGCAACTTCGACCTTAAGCCTGGTTACGCGGGTGTCGAGAACCCGCTCTACAGCCGTGGCGAGGGCGTCGCACTCTGCCTAGGCGATGCGAAGGCAACGCTCTCCAACTTGATGGATCGTTTGGATCATGCGGAGAGTGTCCCCGCGGCTTCGTCTGCTTCTTCAGCTACCAGCAGCGCAACGCCACTCCAGTCCGCTACGGAGGTACTGCACAACGCTAAGAGCGTCATCATCGTGCCGGGCTACGGTATGGCACTAGCGCAAGCACAGCAAGAGGTCAAGCAGCTCGCCGACAAGCTCGCTCGAGGCGGTGCCGATGTCAAGTATGCCATCCACCCTGTCGCTGGTCGTATGCCGGGACATATGAACGTACTCCTTGCTGAGGCTAATGTGGACTACGATAGTCTCTACGAGATGGAGGCGATCAACGATCAGTTTGCCAATACCGATGCAGTCATCGTCATCGGTGCTAACGATGTGCTCAACCCCGCCGCTCGCAATGCCGAGGGGACGCCTATCTATGGTATGCCAGTCCTCAACGTAGATCAAGCCAAGCAGGTGATCATCTGCAACTTCGATCTCAAGCCTGGTTACGCTGGTGTCGAGAACCCGCTCTACAGCCGTGGCGAAGGCGTGACGCTACTCATTGGCGATGCCAAGAAGACGCTCAGCGATCTGATCGACACGCTCTAGTTAGCAACCATACAGAGAAAAAGGCTCTCAGCCTTTCGCCAGTAATAATAAGAAGAGACTGCCGCTCCTAGGAGTGGCAGTCTCTTGTTTTAACTAACGCTGTTTTTGAAAAAGTAAAGATTGCGGATTAAAGCGGAGACGCACTAAGCGTCAGGATCTCCCTGCTGCTTGACCCAGTCAGCGTGCCGTCTGACCACCTCTAGGATGTCCATGTTAAGCACCTTGAGCTGAGCAAAGAGCTCAGGGAGCTCCTCCTCGGTTAGCACGCGGTAAGCCTCATCGCGTAGGAGCATCTCGGCTGTTTCGGAGACATAGAGACCGAGCCCTTTCTTCGGATAGATGAGTCCCTCGTTTTGCAGGTTCTCATAAGCTCTAAAGATCGTATTGGCATTGGTCTCCAGCTCGGCAGCTAGCTGGCGCACGCTCGGGATCTGTGTCCCCGCGGGGTACTCGCCCGAGAGAATCTTCTCCTTGATGCGCTGCTCTATCTGAGCGTAGATGACTACTTGCGGATTAAAACGAGGTGTGATCATGATCATTAGGTTAGAGAGGTTACGCCGTGACCTGCTTGCGTCGTAGCGAGCGCAGGCCGAGCCAGATCATCGCAAAGGCGTAGAGGTAGACTGGTATACTCATGGCAAGGAGCGAGATGCTGAGTTCATCGCCATTGCCCAAGTAGAAGACGAGATAATTCTCCGTCTCATCTGCATCTATATTACCAATGTCTAGTACATGCATCAGCGTACCAACGCCAACCACCGAAATAACGAAGATAACAAAGCCGATGCCCATAAAGCGCAGGACTGCACGTAGGGGTTTGCGTGCCGAGATGATACAGTAGAGGTAGGTAGCATAGCTCGCCAGCTGCCCAGCGATCATCATACTGACAGCCCACGCATATTGTTGCCATTGATTGCCATAGCCTATCGGATCTGTGAGGATCTGTGAGTAGAATTCGAGTACTTGACCTCCATCCAGCAGAGCCCGTATAAGCATGTAGATCGTCCAGGCGATTACCCCCAAGATAGGCGTGATGATGTGCAGTACCAGCGTCAGGAGGAGGAGCGAGATATACTTCTCCGTAGCTGAGGCGGGTATCTGTAGGTAGAGCGGTGAGAGCGGGGCATTGACACGCTGGTTGTAGCTGATCATCACCCCGAGAGAGACCGCCAGGAGGCTACAGTATAGGCAGGCTATGTAAACAGTTCGAAACTCACCCGCACTCCAACCCATTTCAAAGAGTAAGACGTTCAGTACCGACACGATCACTGGCATAAAGGCTGCGAGAAAGCCACCGATCAGGATCTGTATCCACTGTCTATGGTGAAAGGCGAAGTCCAGCCGCAAGAGCTTGCCGAGACGCTTGAAGCTAAAGGAGCTGACGCCCGTCTTAGGCGCAGCGGTCGTAAGATTAGCAGATTGGTTCATAGTGATAGAGGGGCTTGCGGGGTGAGTGTATCGTTTGCTGGTTGGGATAAGTGCTGTAGCACCGCTTGGGTGTTGTACATCAGAGCGTTGAAGAAGAGCTCCATCGAGAAGCCTCCCGTCTCGGCAGTCTCTGCCGTGCGGGGCGTCATAACGACCTCTCCCCATACGGAGGGCTCGCTATAGAGCGGTGCTACGTGAGGAGCCTCGGCGGCGGTGCCGCAGTAGAAGGTGCTCTCGAGGTGAGCGATCGTCTCGTTGCAGATGATCTGGTTTTGGTGTAGCACGACCAGACGATCTATCATTTGCTCTAGGTCACGCACCTGGTGGGTGCTGATCAGCACGGTCTGCTCGTCAGAGATGTGCTGCACGAGGAGCTGGCGAAACTTGCTCTTTGACGGGATGTCCAGCCCATTGGTCGGTTCGTCGAGGAGGAGCAACGGCACCCGCAGAGAGAGCGCCAGCACGAGCGCCACCTTCTTTTTCTGTCCCATCGAGAGGCGGCGCAGGTTGTTGGTGGGTGGCACGTCAAAGTCCTTCAGCAGCTGACGAGCCAGTGTGGCATCATAGTTTGGGTAAAACTGTCCCGCGCCGTCGAGGTACTGGACGGCAGAGGTGGCGGGTAGCTGCACCTCCTCGGGGAGGTAGTAGAGCTCTCGGAGAAGTGGCACCGAGCGCTCTCTGCTGGTGTGTCCGAGTACGGAGAGCTCACCGCCCTTAGCTAGGAGCAGTCCTGAGAGCAGCTTGAGGAGGGTCGTCTTGCCCTCGCCATTTTTGCCTAGTAGCCCTATGATAGAGCCTGCGGGCAGGGTAAAGCTTACACCCTTAAAGAGCGGATGCCGGCCATAAGAGAAGCATACCTCCTGAGCCTGCACGAGAGGCTCTGCGGTGAGGTGGGTATCTGAGTTTGAATACATAATTGTTGCGAAGTTTAGGGGTCTTATTAGATTCAACAAGACGAGTAACGATTTTGTAGGGACGCACGGCTCGTGTCTAGCGGGAGGGCGTCCGTCCCCGTTAAAGGAGACGATATCAATACTTGTCTTGCCGTTCTACAACGGACGCACAGATCGTGCGTCCCTACAGGATGTCGTCACGGCTCATGCGTCCGTTGTGTCAAAG
>UQDF01000073.1 GCA_900539765.1 uncultured Porphyromonas sp.
TTCAACCGACATCAGTTTCAGCAAAAAATAAGTCAACCATTTTCAGGGAACCACAGTGTGAAGGCATTCCGAGTTCTCCACGTGGATATTCGTGATTGTCCACGTGGAGATAAAACATTTCCCACGTGGACGAGAAATGAAACTTCGGAGGAATCAAATGAAACTTCGGAGGAAATGGTTGGCGCCTACGTGGAGAATAAAAAATATCCACGTGAAGATGTGTCGTTCTCCACGTGGATATCGGGTGACTTCGCAAATCGACGAATGACGATCTGCGGAGCTGAGAGGCTACTTCAGCTTGAAGTAGCAGATGATCGGCTTGTGGTCGGAGATCTCTGCGGTGCGGTCTACGTGGGCAGCGCGCGCCTCTATCTGATCACTGTAGAGCATATGATCGATGCGTACACCGATGAGCGACTTAAAGTAGTAGCTGTAGTTGACACCTCGTCCTGTCGTCGCAATCGCATCGTGTAGCCCCGTCGAGAGACGATGATGCGTGTAGGAGATAGGCGTGTCGTTGAAGTCGCCACAGATCAGCAGGTAGGGCGACTCCTGATAGTTGACATCTTGATAGATCTGCTCGACCTGCTTAGCACGACGCCTGAAGGGAGGAGAGAAGCGTCCTCCGACAGCTTGGGTGAAGCCCTTGGGGTTGCCTTCCTGCGCTAGCTGGAAGTAGAGCTTTTGCTCCTCTTTTGTAAAGCCAAAAGACTCTAAGTGCAGGTTGTACAGTACGAGCTTCTTCTCACCGACGAGGATCGTAAAGACGGCTCCCCCGTTGAACTCGGAGTGCAGATCTATGGGGCGTGTCGATAGGATAGGGTACTTGGAGAGTACGATGAGGCGACTGCCGTGATCCTTGACCGCATAGGCGGAGCTGTAGTAGGGATACGCCTTGAGGATGCGCTGCAGACTACGCTCAGACATATACTTCGACTGATTGGAGCTGAGCCACCCCTCCTGCAGGCAGATGATGTCGGCATCGCTCTCGGCGAGGTACTCCGTGGTAGGGTGCTGATCGTGTGGCCCTAGCTTGGCAAACTGAAAGGCGTTGGCATTGAGACTCACCACTTTGATCCAGTTCTCCCGATCGATCGGGGGCGTCTGGCGTAGTCGTATTGGAGCGTACAGAAGGAGCGTGGGAAGGGAGATAAGGAGCATCACCGTATTGATCACGGTGCGACTCCAGGCTCGGATGATAAACCAATAAATAGCCTGTAGTACGACCAGTGCGAAGAGCAGAGGGAAGAACAAGCCTAGATAAGCAAAGAGCGTCGTCGTGGTCGGTGAGATATAGCGACTGAGTAGCGCCCCGACGAAGAGGATCAGAAGTAGCAAATTGACAAAGGAGACCAAGGTGTGCCAGAAGCCACGGATCACACCCCAGGGGGTACGCCTCTTCGCGGGTTGCTGCGGGCTCTTCTGAATGGGAGCCTCGGAGGGGTTCGTTGTGCTATCCATAGATTGCGTGATTAGTTGTGGTCTGACTGGTCAAGCCACTGATTATTGTGCTCGATGAGTTGCTCCCGCTCTTCATCGGATAGACTCTGGTAGCCAGACTGCTGCACCTTCTCTAGAAGCTGCCGATAGCGCGCTGTCTGAGCATCTTGTTGGGTCGCTTGCTGGCGAGCGGTGAGCTGGCGTCGACGCTGGTACAGTCCTAAGCCACAGCCCCACAGGACACCTGCGAGGTGTGCGATCAGCCCACCGACATTGTACCCGCCATAGGCGAGGAGCAAGAGAAGGAAGACGAATAGCCCTACCTGCCACACACGGAGCGAGCCGATCAAGGGTAGGGGCATCTCCTCACGAGGTGCAGCCCCCACCATATAGCCTACGAGTGCGATGACCGAGGCGGAGGCTCCCACGAGTGGTAGCCCCAGGAGGACGACTCCACTGCTCCGTAGCAGCGTGGTAAAAAGAACGAAGGCGCCTCCACCTACGACTGCTCCTCCGAGATAGCTCCAGACGAATAGTCTCCATCCGCTGAGACGCAGCAACATTTCGCCAAAGAGCCATAGGAGCAGTAGGTTGAGCAGGAGGTGCAGCCCACTATTGTGCAGGAGCGTATAGGTGACGATGGTCCAAGGTCGGCGCCACAGAGCATCAGGCGAGCAGGAGAGGTAGAGCTGATCCACGACACGGCGCGTCCACTGCGTAGGTAGCGGTGCTGGTAACTGACGAACGATAAAGTCCGCCAGCCAGAAGGCTACCAGTAGGAGCGTGATGCCCCACAGGAGCTGCCGATTAGGATCTATACGCTTCGCCAAACGCATTGTACAGCTTGCCTTGCTTGCGCCACAGCAATATGAGGAGCAGACCGCCTAGCATCCCTCCCAGATGGGCGAAGTGAGCTACGTCGCTCTGTAGGTTTGCCACACCGAGGAAGAGCTCGATCACTCCGTAGGCGATGACAAAGTACTTAGCTCTGATCGGTATCGGTATGAAAAAGAGGTAGATCGCAGCATTGGGAAAGAGCCAGCCGAAGGCAAGCAACAACCCAAAGACAGCTCCCGAAGCACCTATCGTCAGGAGCTGATTGATAAAGAACTCTGTAGCCATACGGGAGCCATCGGGGAAGGCGATCACCTCATACCCCATCACATGTCTGACGGTGGTCAAGCCCCAGACGAGCTCCTGCGAGAGTGCCGCCGTGAGTCCGCAGACGAGGTAGAAGAGTAGGAAGCGCTGAGCGCCCCAAGTACGCTCGATGGTCGTGCCGAACATAAAGAGCGCAAACATATTAAAGAAGAGGTGCGAGAAGCTTCCGTGGAGAAACATATAGGTCACTGGCTGCCAGATATGAAAGTCCTGAGCCGTCACATAGTGTAGCCCTAGGAGTCCCGTCAGATCTACCCCCGTACGTGGCACCACCTGCTGAGCGATGTAGCAGATCAGGTTGATGATCAGCAGATTGAGCGTCACGGGTGGGATCTGTATCCTAGGTGATGTATCGAATGAGTGCATAGCGTTATGTTCTAATCGTTGCGTTGTATAAAAGGTTAGTACCAGCTACCGCCACCGTAGGAGGGTAGGCTGTGCTGCTCCCACTTGAGGTCACGAAGTAGGGAGGCGTTGACACCGATCACCACGTTGTACGACTTGTAAGCTCCGAGCGGGATGACGCTCGCCGTGAGAGACCAGCAGTGCAGGTCACGCGTGATATTGATCGTCATACCCGTCAGTTTCTTCAGGTCGAAGTTGTAGTTGGCATCAAAAGAGAAGTTCCAGTTTGGCGTAGGCTGTAGCTGCCCACGGAAAGAGAGATTTTGCGTAAACTTGTACTCAAACTCTCGTCGCTCCGTATCGAACTTCTGTCTGTCCTGCGCCACATTAATACTATAGTTGAAGGAGAAGCTCCACGGCACGTTAAACTTTAAGTACCCGTCGTCGTCCCAACTATCTGCTTGGTTGTAGCTGCTGCGTGGACTGCCACTAGGCGAGCCATCGAATCCCATCCTGTCGACACCAGGTCTATCGCCCATTGCGGTGGGGTCATCAGCAGGCGGTTTAGTAGAGTCATCGTCTGTAGCGGACGGCTCCTTCTTCTTGTTAAAGAGTCCACCGATCCAGTTGCCGAGCTTCTCGAAGGTCTGCGGTGTAAAGGTATAGTTAAAGCTTGTCCCTGTACCTAGGAAGGCTCCGATGCCGTGTCCATTGAGTAGGCGCAACTTATCCACACGGTAGGGTCTCACGTTACCTTGCGCATCCGTGTAGTAGTCCCATTCGTAAGGATCGAAAGCGGCGGAGAGACGCAGCACGAACGTCTTCGTGAGTCTTATCGCAAGATTGGTGCTGAGGTTGCTCCAGCGGAAGGAGTCGGCAGCCATGTTGTAGGAGAAGCGAAGGCCAAACTGATCGATGAGTGAGATCTTCTTAAACTGCTCCTCTACGTCCATCGAGTCACTCGGCAGGCGCCACTTCATCTCCACGTTGTTGTCAAAGGAGAAGTTGATCGCGCCCGTCTTGCCACGTCCTGGGTGTCCGAAGATACCACGCTCGTAAGGAGTGTAGACGAAGTTGTGTGCCTGCCCCAGCGTATCGACATAGTCCACCTCACGATAGTAACCCCAGAAGGGATCTCCAAAGTCAGGAGCATACGAGAGGGATATGGAGGGCGTCAGACGATGACGGATCATCTGCACACGATCGCCAAAAAGCTTCTGCCATGGTTGGTAAAAGCCGTAGAGCGTTGTACTCATCGAGAGCGACGCACTGAAGTTGTTCAAGTGATAGAAGCCGTAAGTCGTGTCGGCATCGACGATCCGCTGCTGCGCCTCGTCCCACTGCTTCTCCACACGCGAGGTGTACCAGTAGGCAGTATAGTTGATCGAGGGAGAGATCTTGATATAGTTAAAGAGGTCGAAGGAGGCTGAGATAGGTATCGAGTGCTGCATACCGTTGCGCCAATCCTTGATCAGATTGCTCTTGAGAATCAGATTCTCCTTGGTGGTGATGCTGTTACGTAGCGAGCCGTTGTAGCTCAGTGAGATCTTCTCGTACCAGCGCTCCTTACCGACTCGGTTCTTTCGCTTGAAGGGGTAGATCGTCGAGAGCGATAGCGAGAGGTTTGGCAGGGTCACACTAATGGTCGAGTCGCGTGAGCGCTGATCAATGTTGAAGGCTCCCGTCAGCGATAGTGGTATGCTCGCAAAGCTCCGTCGGTAGCTAATGCTAGAACCTTTAGTATTCTCAGCGCGTCGCTGATGATCGTAGACGGCTTGGGTCGCGTTGTGGTTGTAACTACTGGTCGAGAAGTTGACCGATGCCGAGAAGTTGCGTAGCGGATCCGCTTTGGGATCTTGCGAGTGAGTCCATCTGAGCGATATATCCTGTGAGCGGCTGTAAGTCGAGGGTATATCTTTGTCTCCCTGCACTGTCGATATGTAGCCCGCCTGGACGCTACCATTATACTTGTAGCGCTTGCGGTAGTTTGACGCCGCATTGATCGCCCAGGAGCCGTTCGTATAGATATCGCCCGTGAGTGTGAGATCCCAGTAGTCGTTCAGATTGAGGTAAAGACCACCATGCGTCAGGTACAGCCCTCGTGACTGGTCTATACCGTAGCTCGGCATGATGATGCCAGAAGTCTGCTTCTCATTGAAGGGGAAGAAGGCAAACGGCAGTCCGATGAAGTAGAGTGGCACGTCAGCCATGACCAGGTAGACAGGTCCCGTGACGATCTTGTCCTCAGGCTTAGCCTTGGCACGAGTCAGATTGATGTAAAAGTGCGGATGATCGTGCTGATCGCAAGTAGTGTAGCGACCATCCTTGAGGTACATCGTATTGTCCTTGAGACGTTTCGTCTGATCGGACGTTAGATAGCCCTCGCCCTGCTGGGTCGTCACGTCTGTGATGAAGCCTTGACCCGTCTTGAAGTTGTACTTCATCGTCGTACTCTCAAACTTCTGCTCTCCATCGGCAAACTTCGGCTTAGCTGTCGGCTGGCCTAGACTATCCAGGACATACTGGGCATAAACCTCAGAGCTGTCGGCGACGATCTTCAGATAGTTTGCCTCGATGCTCATCGTCTGGTACTTGACATCGCTCGGCCCGAAGAAGTACATCTTATTATCTCCTGTCATGACGAGCGAATCCTCTGCTGAGAAAGTCACAGGCGCCTCTAGCTTAAAGAGCTCTACCGAGTCGCTCTCTGCGACAGGAGCCTCGGTGGCACTAGCCAAGGTGTCTATATCCGTAGGGGGCGGTGTCGTATCCGCTTTGATGGTGAGGCTATCGATGGTCGTCGCTACGGAGTCTATCGCTAGGGGTGTGGGGAGGGTGTCTAGCTGGCGAGATGTATCTGCCGATAGCTCAGCTACGACCGTATCTAGCGACTCTGTCTGTGATGGCGTAGCTAGGGGCGGCTCAGTATGTCGTACCTGCGTCGCACACGACACGACCGCCACACCTACGCAGAGTAGGAGGAGCAGTCGCAGGAGAGAGCGAGGGACTATGACAGAGCTAGACATGTGCAATAATAACGCGAGCAGGCTTGTGATGATGCATCAACCGCTGGCAAAGGTACTAAATAGTGACGTGCAAAGATATTCCTAGCCACACCATTCGACTGAGCAAGTCTCTCCGTAAAAAGAATGCTCAAAGAGTAGACCTCTAGCCTCGTGTAGCCTGAGTGTAACTGCAAACGCAAATATCCCGTTGTAAGGACACGTAATCCGTGCACCCCTACAACGGGATATTTGTGTTTGCAGTTACGCTCGAACCTTTTTTATGCTCCTAGCGAAGGGCGTAAGTCGCGCGGACGGTGACAGAGATCGTCTTCTGACGCGAGGAGGTGTTGAATGCGCCACCCCACGAGTAGTCTTCACCAGCGTTCTTGCCAACGATCTGGAAGACGCCCATCGAGGCATTCTGTAGCTTACCCACCTTACCACGGCTTCCCGAGGCGATCTCCTCGGCACGATCTAGTGCATCCTCCGAGGCTTGTCGCAGCATCTGATGCTTGAGGTCGTCGAGATTTGTGTAGTAGTAGTTGGGCGCTTGGCTTGTTATCTCCACTCCCTGAGAGATGAGCGAGGAGATGCTCTTGGAGAGCTCCTCGACACCATCTAGGTCTTTGCTCGTTATGGTCACGCTCTGCGTGAGGACATAACCATTGGGTACCTGCTGATAGTTGCCGTGCGTATCGTAGCCACTGCTATAGCTCTGCGTCACATCTAGGCTCCCGAAGGAGTAGCCGTCAGGCTTCAAGCCAGACTGCTTGAGATAATCCTGTACGACAGCCCGCTCACGCTCTATCTCCGTGTAGGCATCGCCCAGCGTAGCACGCTGCACACGGAAGGAAGCACTCCACACGATTAGATCACTCTCGAAGTCTTGCTCCGCATTGCCCGTAACTGAGACGATACGCTGCTTACGCACCGATAGATAGGTCGACCCTGCGATCCAAATGCCTAGTACAAAGGCGATGGCCAGCACCAAGGCTGCCCAAAAGGTCCATTGCTTATTCATAATCTATATTGTGTTAGAAGATTTATCTGTTAGAGCGAAGCATCACTAGCGTAGTGCTATAGTCCCTCCTCGAGGAGATACTTCTCCACCTCGAGCGCAGCGCGACAGCCTGTACCCGCAGAGGTGATCGCCTGACGGTAGCGTGGATCAGCTACATCGCCAGCTGCAAAGACTCCCTCGACACTAGTGAGCGGTCTCCCCTCACGGGTTACGATGTAGCCAGCAGCATCCAGCTCCAGCTGACCTGCGAGGAAATCCGTATTGGGCTTGTGTCCGATAGCTAGGAAGAAGCCGTCGATCGCTATATCACGCTTAGCTTCTTCGGGCGTCCCCTTCTTATATACAAGGTGAGCACCCTCCACACCATTGTCACCAAAGAGTCCGATCGTATTGTGCTCGAAGAGTACCTCAATGTTCTCCCGAGCGAAGAGTCTCTCCTGCATCACCTTAGAAGCGCGCAGATGATCCTTGCGCACGATCAGGTATACCTGATCTGCAATGCCTGCTAGGTAGAGCGCCTCCTCACAAGCCGTGTCTCCACCGCCCACGACAGCTACACGCTTCTTGCGGTAGAAAAATCCGTCGCACGTAGCACACGCCGAGACACCCATACCAGCATACTTCTTCTCGTCGTCTAACCCGAGATACTTAGCACGAGCACCCGTAGCAATGATGACTGAGTGCGCTGTCAGCTCCGTAGAACCATCGATCTCTACCTTGAAGGGGCGCTCCGAAAGGTCTATGCGTGTCACCTCGCCTGTGCGAATGTCTGTGCCAAAGCGCTCTGCTTGCTGGCGCATCTGCTCGAGGAGCTGAGGGCCCGTGATGCCCTCGGGGAAGCCGGGGAAGTTTTCCACTTCAGTAGTCGTAGTAAGCTGACCACCAGGCTGTAGCCCCTGATAGAGTATGGGGGAGAGATTAGCTCGTGAAGCATAGATAGCAGCTGTATATCCAGCAGGGCCTGACCCGATGATCAGGCAGCGTATAGTCTTGTCTTGTGACATATTAGTAATAGATTCGTTAGATGGTAAAAAATGTCCTACCGCAAAGGTATACAAATCTTACCAACTAATCCCTCTCTCAGCAACAACATTTCATCACGCACATTCCAGTGTCAAGTGCAACACACTTACAAATGTAGGAAAAAAACTTCA
>UQDF01000074.1 GCA_900539765.1 uncultured Porphyromonas sp.
GGGTGCGATCCATTTTTTGTAGGTATGAGTTGCATTTACTAATTGAATATACGCACTGTGCAAATGGCTAATTCCTATTTTGGGGTGGCTTTCTCCCCCAGCACCTCAAAATAGGAATTAGCCGTTAAGTCGGATCATAACCAAGCGATTGTTACCAAAGTTAGCCACGTGAGAAATCCCAAATATCTCGGTGGCTATTTCCTATTCTTCACGTAGGCGTGATTTATTTCTTCGGACTTATCATTTGATTCCTCCGAAGTATCATTTCTCCCCTACGTAGGCATTTTTTATTCTTCACGTGGAGATTTGGAAATTGCTGCGTAGGGATCCGCTCTTTCTGGCAAAAAAGCGGATAGTGACTATTTGGGGGGGCGAATAGTTTTTTGTACCTTTGTCGAGCCGTAGCAGTAGTGCGCATGTGCAAGACGTATCAGCTATCTCTTGACACGACAGATCTGAGGTCGCTGTGTGACACCTTAATAATATTAGGTCGAGTAGCTCAGCTGGATAGAGCAACTGCCTTCTAAGCAGTAGGTCTTGGGTTCGAATCCCAACTCGATCACACTTTGCGTAGACTCTAGTCTGTCTTGAGCGTGCTTCTTATTGCCCTATACCCCTTGAGTCAAGGGTTTCCCCTCTTAGAGGGTTGTGGCCTCACCATATCATATGAGTGTATATAAGGTGATAAGCTAGGAGGCTTTTCTTACGCTCTCATACCAAGGTGTTGATGGTGGACGATCTGTCTTGAGTCCAAGCAACGGAGGCTATATGTGCCTATGTGTAGGTTTGAAGAGTAAAAGGATATGATAGTACGACATAGAGTCTGTAAGTTAGGGTGTGGTGTGATGATGATGCTTCTTGTGGAGCTCCTCGTACTATGCTCTTGTAGTCGTGCTAATCTTGCAGAGGGTACACAGCCTGAAGCTCTTGTGCAGGCGGACGCTGCATATGCTGATGGTCGCTACGAGCAGGCTGCCGAGATGTATAGTCATCTGGCTCAGCGTGCTGAGGTCGAGGAGAGCCTGCAGAGTCTCTGCTACTATCGTGCTGGGGTAGCTTACAATGAGGTGGAGCAGAGGGGGAGAGCGATAGTTAATTATCGTAGAGCCTTGCTACTAGCTCCCGACTACTCAGAGGCGAGACACAATCTGCGCCTGGTCGAGGAGGCGAGGATGAATATGTCCGCTATGGAGTACCCGATCATACGTCGCTGGGCAGATGCTTGTGCTTATGCCATCTCTATGAATGGGTGGCTCGTCGCTTCGATAGTGCTTTTTGCGGGGGGGATAGTCACTTGTTTGGCATTCTTCTTAGGTCACTCTAGGAGGGTGCGGCGAGGATCGTTTTATGCGATGCTTGCTTTGATTGTCTTGTGGGGCTGTACTTTGCTTATGATACTACATCGACGTCACTACGATCAGCAGACAGATGTGGCGGTACTCTGCGGTGTCAAGGCTCCGCTCTATGCTCTGGAGGATGATCCGTCAGTAGCTACCCCGATGATGGAGCTATATGATGGAGCTGAGATGTGTATCGATGTCGAGGATCGTGGTCAAGCTTACCTAGCGGTGACCCTGCCTGATGGCGTCTCTGGACAGATAGCACGTACGGCTATCGAAAAGGTGGTCAGTACGCAAACGTAAAAACAAAGAAGTGCCTCAGCTACTGAAGCACTCCCTATGATACAAGGATAGAAACTATGGTTGAGCAGTTAGCACTTTGGGAGCGAGACGCTTTTTTAGCAATCAATGCAGCGCACACGCCTTATTGGGATGCTTTTATGTATCTCATCTCTTCGCGCTGGCCGTGGATAGCCGTTGCTTTCGGACTGGTCATCTTTCTTTTTATCAAGAAGCCGCTTCGTGAGTCGATCCTTCTGATCTTGATGGTCGCTCTCTTGATTGCCATAGCCGACCAACTCTCTAGTGGCTTGATCAAGCCTTGCTTCGAGCGGCTGCGACCCTCTTATCATCCACTTACGGCAGACTTGGTGCGATCGGTCTATGGGTACAAAGCGTGGGGATATGGTTTTATCTCAGGGCATGCGACGAACTTTATGGCTCTAGCGATGTTCTCTGCACTAGTCTTTCGCAATCGATGGTATACGATTGTGATCTTCGTGCTGGCTCTGACCACAGCTTATAGTCGCATCTATCTAGGCGTACACTTTATCACAGACGTGGTGCCAGGAGCCTGTATGGGGCTCGTGCTGGGATACTTAGTCTATTTGCTCTATCGCTGGCTACGTGTGAAGCTCTACAACGTACATCCCTCAGAACCCCAAGGTGTACTCTACGCCTCGACGATTGGATACTTTACCATATACCTCTGTATCTTCCTACTCTTCCTATTTGCCTTTGCTGGCGAGCTGATGGGAGCGATGAAAGGGCAGGCGGGCTGGTAATGAGGTTGTGAGCCAGCTCACTCGAAGTGAAAGTAGTGGGAGAGACGCACGCTGTCATCCCGATTGAACTCCTCCAAGCTCATAATGCGGTGCCACGAATCTATGGCGCCGTTCTTGCGAATGCTCCGTGCGAGTGCTGCTTGCTGACGGTAGTTGAGGTAGGGGTGTGAGGGGATGCTGTCGCTACGCAGAGCGTCAAAGGGGGTACTGTAATTCTTTACGCCAATATAGAAGAAGGGCTTGATGCGCTGGTAGCGATCAGGCTCCATACCAAAGATCTCTTGTAGCTGCAGTACCGTGTAGTACCCGCCTAGCTGGTCACGATACTTCACAATGCGCCTAGCAAAGCTGGGACCGATGCCTGGGACTTGTTGGAGTGTGAGCGTGTCAGCACTGTTGAGGTCTATGCGTTGTCCCGCTTGTAGCTTCGGCTGGGAGTTGTACTGCGGTCGTTCGGGCGCACCGACGTAGTCTGCCGATAGCTCGACACCTTGTGAGGCGTGGCTTACATCTTTGCGTGGTTTATCTGGCTGTATAGGCGGTGCGTAGGTACCGCTGCTGACCTGTTTTTGTATGGAGTCCGTGGGTAGCGCACCTATTTGCTCGCTTATTGTCTGCCCTGCCAGTGGGGCGAGCGACTGAGCATTATAGTTATTGTCCCAAAGCACCTTGCCGATGGCGGCGAGTATGATCAGGCTAACGGCTATCAGAACCCAAGTCTCTGTGCGTCCTCTCTTGAAGCTATTCATGCTGGTCAGGAGCGTACGTGTCGGCTATGATGCGCCCATCTTGTAGTGAGAGGGTGCGGTCGGCTCGCTGTGCAAAGTCTTCGTCGTGTGTTACGATCAGGAAGGTCTGTCCGAGCTGATCTCGTAGCTCGAAGAATAGCTCGATGAGCTCCTCCTTGCGCTGTGTGTCTAGGCTCCCCGAGGGCTCGTCGGCTAGGATCAGCGTGGGGCGATTGATCAGGGCACGCGCTACGGCTGTGCGCTGCTTCTCACCACCCGAGAGCTGTGCTGGGCGGTGCTTAAGACGATCGGCTAGTCCGAGCTGTGTGAGTAGTTGCTCGGCTTCGCTGAGTGCTTGTCGCTTGCTCATGCCTGCTATCATAGCGGGGATGGCTACATTTTCAGCAGCGGTGAACTCGGGCAGCAACTGGTGAAACTGAAAGACGAAGCCTATCTGCTTATTGCGAAAGTGCGCCTGCTTCTGAGCTGAGAGGGCAAAAGGATTGACCCCATCGATCGATAGCTCTCCCTCGCCTGGCTTAAGCAGCGTACCGATGATCTGTAGGAGTGTCGTCTTGCCCGCACCACTAGGACCAACGATAGAGGTGATCTCCCCTTGATGTATCGAGAGGGTTATCTCCTTGAGTATTTGTAGAGAGCCAAAGGACTTGCAGATAGAGTCTAGTGTGACGAGAGGCGAAGGCATAGGCTTAGTCGTTTTTACTGAGGAGTAGAGAGGTCTTGTAGTACGTAGGCAGCCATATGGAGCCCAAAGAGCTGGGGCATATAAGAGATCGTCCCGACGATGCTGCGCTTGTTCTGGTCGCTGTGTGGTAGGGCACGTATAGCCTCCTCGTGCGATGGCTCGCTACTGTAGACACATGGCGTGGCAAAGACGGCTCGAGGTGCCTCTAGCTGGCGAAGCCGCTTGCGTACGAAGCGTGCCAAGGCACAGATATGCGTCTTGCTCATCGGAGCTACGGAGACCTGCCGTGGATCTAGCTTAGCCCCCGCACCCATAGCGCTGATGATCGGGATGCCCAGCCGATGCGCGGTGAGGATCAGTTCGCACTTAGGCGTGAGCGTATCGATGCAGTCTAGTATATAGTCGTAGTGATGTGCCGAGAGGAGCGTGGAGATGTTGTCGCCAGAGAGATAAGCTGCGTGCGTCTCCACCGCTATGGTAGGATTGATCCGATGGAGTAGCTCCTCCACCACCTCTACCTTAGGACGACCTATGGTATCTCTAAAGGCGATCACCTGACGATTGATGTTCGTCTCATCGACCTTGTCGTGATCTACGAGCGTAAAGCGACCGATGCCAGAGCGCGCCAGTAGTTCGCACGCCTTGCTCCCTACACCGCCTAGCCCCACGACGAGGATATGCTTGTCGGCAAGGTGTCGCAACGTCTCGCTCCCGAGGAGTAGCTCCGTACGCTCCAGCCAGTGTGGTACGCCGTCCATAGGTGCTGTCATCAGGTATCGTTACTCTGTGATACCTCGCTCGTCTAGAGCCTTCTGATAAGCTCTAGCATTGCGCATATGCTCAGCGTAATTGGTCGCAAAGGCGTGATACCCCGAGAAGTCTGCCCGAGCACACATATATAGGTAGTCGTGCGCCGTGTGATGCAGCACAGCATCTAGCGTCGTCATCTGTGGATAGCGGATAGGACCTGGGGGGAGACCCTTATACTTATAGGTGTTGTAGGGCGAGTCAGCCTTGAGAAGCTCTCCACCGATACGTTGCGCTGTGAAGTTGCCTGTGGCAAACTTAAGCGTCGGGTCAGCCTGTAGCGCCATACCCTTGCGCAGGCGATTGATGTAAAGCCCTGCGATGTCGCTGTACTCGTCCGTCTTGCTCGACTCCTCCTCAACGATCGAAGCTATGATAGAGACCTCTACTGGCGTGAGTCCTATCTCCTGAGCCTGTGCGGTACGCTTCTTATCCCAAAACTTGTGGTAGCTCTGCTCATACTTGTGCAGTAGCTCTTGAGGTGAGATAGTCCAGTAGACCTCGTGCGTGTCTGGGAGAAACATACAGCGTACCGTCTCGGTCGTGAACCCTAGCGAATCGCAGTAGACCGAGTCTTGCAGTAGAGTCCTCAGCTTATCGGCACTCATCTCCAGTGGAGCCGTTAGCTTGTCAATCAGCTGCTCCTGCGTACGGATAGAGGAGAAGGAGAGTCTGACTGGTGACTGAGCTCCATACTTGATCGTCTTGCAGATGGAGAGAATGTTCATATCAGGACTTAGCTGGTAGCGACCTGGGCGCAGTCTCTCTTCGATGCGTACGAGACGAGCCACGCTACGGAGTAGAGTGGGGTTTTTGACCTCTAGCTCCTGAGTGATGGCCGTCATCAGCGCCTCGCTACTGGTCGTGTCGGTGATGTAGGCGTAGCACTCCTGCTGACTCGTGCGCCCCGCAGGACGCAGTAGTAAGTAAGCTGTCCAGGAGAGTAGGAGGAGTATGACGACAAGCAGTGTCGAGAATATCCACGTACGTACACGCCTAGGCGACCCGTGACGATGACTCCTATGTGAAGTATCGTTGAAGTATGAGGGGCGCCATTGTTTAGATCGAGATCTGCGACTGCGTGACATAGAGTAAGAGTCTAATCAGTTAGTAAAGACGAGCGGGTAAAGCAGTACCCACAAGGGATGATACACACACTCATAGAGGAGTGGGGTAGTCTCTTGTGGGTACTTCCTTTTTGTCATAGTATAGGGGAGAGCGTGGGAGCTTTACTCCTCCTTACTCTGCTCAGGAGCGTCAGCGGGCTGATCGGACTCTTGCTGTGCTCTCTGCTCCTTACGTATATCACGTAGCTTGAGGTCTAGCTCGTCGATCTCTTGCTGCATCGAGTCACAGCGCTCCTCCAGCATCTTGAGCAAGTTCTCGCCTGCACTGCTCGTCACACTCAGGCGCTCCTTGTTGTTGCTGTAAGTCTGCAGATCGCTCTCCAGCTGCTCCTTGCGGCGCTGTATGCGATCATACTCTTCACCATAAGGACTGGCAGGGCCGAAGTTGCGACGGTTATTGTTGCGGTTACCACGTCTGTCGCCACGAGGTCTGTCGCTAGCTCTCAGCTTATTGAAGAAAGCATCCATCTGCTCCTTCAGCTCATCTTGTAGCTTACGACGGGTCCTGCGAGGCATATAGCCTAGCTGGTTAAAGTCTCTCTGTAGCGTCACCGCCTCCTCACGTTCAGCATCGCTCGGTGCCTCGATAGCGGCAAGCTCATGTGCACGAGCTAAGAGCTGCTTGGCAGTAGCTATATGCTCCTTGCTTTCCTCACGCTGTGCCTGATAGAGTGCTTTGTGATGCGTGTAGTAAGTGTCGCAAGCAGCACGGAAGCGCTTGAAGAGAGCCTGGTGCTTGTTTGTGTGGATCATCTCATTCCACTCCGTCTGCAGCTCCTGTATGCGACTATGTCCCTCAGGCCAGCGCTCCTCAGCGACGATCTGCTCGATCTCCTCGATGATCGCACGCTTGCGGTCGCCCTGCTCGCTGATTAGCTTGTTACGCTCGCGCATGAACTCCTTGCGCTTGTCAAAGAAGATGTCACATGCCGTCCTAAAGTGCAGGTATAGCTCCTCGCTCACCGCACGAGGCACACGACCCGTCTTACGCCACTGCGTTTGCAGCTCCTTGATCTGGTCCGTGTAGGTACGCCAATCCTTGAAGGTGTGTATATCGTTCGGGTTGATCGCCTCGATCTGCGTGATGATACCCCGCTTGATCGCTTCGTTCTCACCCTCCTGCGTGCGCTGCTGGTTGCGATACTCCTGGTTGTTGCTGTTGATCTTTGCCGAAAGCTCCTGGAACTGCTTCCACAGATCCTTGCGAAGCTCCTTAGCCACAGGACCCACGTCGCGCCAGCGGTGGTGTAGGTCTTGTAGTTCGCGTGCAGCTTGTGTCACATCGGCAGACTCTGACAACTCCTTAGCACGCTGTATGATCGCCTCCTTAGCCTCGAGGTTCTTCTTGAAGTCATAATCGCGGAACTCGTTATTGATCTGCTGTAGATCGTAAAACTGCTCCCTCAGATGCTCAAACTCACCCTGTATCTGACGCATATCACCAGGAGGCACAGCTCCCGTATTGCGCCAGCTCTCCGTGATCTCACGGTACTCCTTGCTGATGACGCCAAAGCTCTCGCTCGACGTGAGCAGCTTACTCAGACGCTCCACAAGCTCACGCTTGGTAGCTAGATTAGTCTTCTGCTCCTCAGCTATCTCCTCTTGGCGCTTGCGATTGCGCTCCTTAAAGTCATTGAGTAACTCCTTAAGACGTATCTCCTGCGCCTCAGCGTCAGCACGTAGCTTAGCATTCTCCTCCGAGACCGTGTTCAGGTAGCTATTCATCTTGCTGTAGAAGACATTCTTGTAGCGATCAATGATAGAGCGTGGGGGCAACTCTCCACTCTGCAGGAGGAGTACCACATCGTCAGTGATCTGTGCGCAACTCATCTTAGCAATGTCTGCGTCGCTCTTGTTGAGTAGCTCTTGATATTGTCTCTCCTCTTCTGATAGCTCGGTCGTCGCAGCGGTCTCAGCTTGAATCGTCTCGGTTGTCTCCTCCGTAGCCGTAGACTCAACGACAGGCTTCTCTTGAGTCGTCTCTGTCGTCGTATCAGGCGATGGAGAGGTCTCTGGAGTGTTAGCCGGGGATGTCGTCGCTTCTTGCGCCGATGGTGTGGTAGTCGTCTGGTCGAGAGCAGAGGTCTGCTCTATCTTGTTCTCTTCTTGTGGGGTAAGATTCATTTTCGAGATGATTCTAGATGTATTACTAATATCGAGGAGTCACTATATGCTCAAGTGTAGCGTACATGTCCCTCGTCTGCTCAATCAGCTAATGCTGCTCTGAATGCAAAGATAACTAATTCTTTGCGATTGGAGAACTATTTGCGCAAAGCGTAGATTCAACTATCAAATGCAACTGAATTGGTTTCGTCGAGCTTTTGATAA
>UQDF01000075.1 GCA_900539765.1 uncultured Porphyromonas sp.
TGGACGCATGGTCGTGCATCTGTTGTGTCAAAGCGAGACAAGTAACCCGTAGGGACGCACGGCTCATCAGACAAAAGGTCACACCTCTCTGCGTCCGAGCTGTGAGTCCCTACAAAGAGCCACTGGTGCGATTTGCGGGGTCAAGGGCTAGTCTGATGGGAACATAGAAAGACTCCCTCCACATTGCTGCGGGGGGAGTCTTCTTGGTTTACTAGACTACCTTTTTGTAGTCTTATTTGTTAGTCTTGAGACTGTCTTGGTAGTGCTTAGCGATTTGAGATAAGCATATGTGAGGGAGCAAACTTTATCTCAGGCATCATAGGTGTGCGCTGAGCTAGGCTAGACTGAGCCTGAGGAGCTCTCTGAAGAATTTGGAGCATAACATAGTATTTGCCATCATCGGTCTTGCCAGATCTAACCATCATCTCGTATGGGCCCTCTGGGAATTGATCCATATTGTAAGCTACAAGGCATGGAGCTCCGCCCTCAAGCGTTCCGCCTCCTAGCTCCTTGTCAAATCCGTAGGCAGCTGCGACACCAAAAAGAAGCTGTTGTGCCTCTTCGTCTCCATCGACAGCCTTTTGAACTTTATCTTCGTCAAATGAACCCTTCAAGAAAGCCATGATAAAGTTTCCATCTTTATCTGGGAAGAAGTAGTATACGACTTCGCCGATTATACGATTGTCAGTATAGCTCTTTCCGTCGTTAGGTGCTACGTAGTCAAGACCCTTACCACCATTTTTCATAGTAAACTCCTCGTCAAACGTCCAGCCCTTAGATTCATTGGCTGCCTTAATGACCTCCTTTAGATCAGGAATCTTTTCAGCCTCTACAATGTAGAAAGGTGCGATATAGCCCTTCTCATCAGACGTACCAATAAAGCGGCTCTCATCCAGATTGCCTGCATCGATGACCTCAACGTCAGCGGTCTTGGTCACATCGCCAGCCTTGACGGAGATAACGGTCTTGCCGACCTTAACACCTGTGATGACACCTTTGTCGCTAACGGTAGCGATGTCTGCATTAGCGGACTCGAAGGTGTACTTCGTGTCTGATGGCTGAACGGTTACAGTGAGCTCGGCAGTCTTGCCGACCATAACCTTGACCTCCTTGGGCTCTACTCTGAGCTTGACCTCAGTCTTGGGGTTGCTACCACCCTTGTTGTCGTCTTTCTTACAAGACGAGAAGCTCAGTGTAAGAGCTGCGAGCGCTGTAAGCGCTAGTAAGATTTTCTTTGTCATAGTTATTGTGTTGGTTACATTTAGTGAGTATCTTCTGTAAGTGAATAGAGCCTATGCTCTATGCTTGCCGATGCAAAGATAACTATTTCCTTTGAATTAACAAGCGGTGAAGGGATTGTGATCGATATCGTTTTACAACGGGCGCCCTCCTGCGAGACACTCCCGAGTGTCCCTACAAAGGGTTAGAGCGTTGTGGGTTTTAATGCTACAGATCGTTGTACGTTTTGCTTTGGTGGATAGCTAG
Organism: uncultured Porphyromonas sp.; assembly: GCA_900539765.1. GTDB lineage: Bacteria > Bacteroidota > Bacteroidia > Bacteroidales > Porphyromonadaceae > Porphyromonas. The sequence goes on from UQDF01000075.1 coordinate 1,486, forward strand.
ACGGAGACGGGGGCGGGGATGTGTGGGTAGGGGTTGTAGTCGGTTAGCGTGAAGTCGTCATAGACGAAGTCAAAGAGCGACTGCCCACGGTCTCGTAGGGTCATCGTGGGGAGCGGGCGTGGGGAGCGGGTGAGCTGCAGGCGTGCCTGCTCGAGATGGTTCTTATATAGATGCGCATCGCCGAGGGTGTGTATGAAGCGCCCGGGACGCAGTCCCGTGACTTGCGCTGTCATCATAAGGAGAAGGGCGTAGGAGGCGATGTTGAAGGGGACCCCGAGGAAGATGTCGGCACTGCGCTGGTAGAGCTGTAGGTCGAGCTTGTCCCCTACGACGTAGTACTGCATGAGGCAGTGACAGGGGGAGAGGTGCATGAGGGGTAGGTCGGCAACGTTCCACGCTGAGACGACGATGCGTCGGCTGTCTGGCTGATGCTGTATGAGGTCGAGGGCCTGCTGCATCTGGTCGATGGGCTGCCCTGTGTGTGGATCGAACCAATGTCTCCACTGCGCCCCGTAGATTGGTCCTAGGTCGCCCGCTTCGTCGGCCCACTCATCCCAGATAGAGACTTTGTTGTCGTGCAGGTACTGGATGTTGGTATCGCCCTTGAGGAACCACAGTAGCTCGTGAATGATGCTGCGCAGGTGTAGCTTCTTGGTGGTGAGTAGGGGGAAGCCATTGGCTAGGTCGAAGGTCATCTGATGCCCGAAGACACCGACGGTGCCTGTGCCAGTGCGGTCAGTGCGTTCGTTGCCCTCGGTGAGGACACGCTCTATCAAATCAAGGTATTGCTGCATAGTAGAGTGGGGGACATTAGAGGTTAGAGATTAGAGATCGGAGGTGTCGGAGTAGACGAGTAACGATGTGTAGGGAGGCACAGATCGTCTTGCCGTACTATAACGGACGCACAGATCGTGCGTCCCTACAGGAGTCGTTGTTTTGACGGGGACGGACGCCTTCTCGCTAGATACTAGCCGTGCGTCCCTACAGATCGTTACATGTCTTGCTGTACTACGACGGACGCACAGATCGAGCGTCCCTACAGGAGTCGTTGTTTTGACGGGAACGGACGCCTTCTCGCTAGATACTAGCCGTGCGTCCCTACAAATCGTTACACGTTTCGTGCGTCCGCCCGTCTTTACAGCTCTCTACGCCTCAGCAGCGGGTGTAGAGGTCTGCACAGCGTAGTGCTGGAGCTGCTTGGGGTCGAAGCGACGTATCTGTCCCTCGCACTTGTCCATCTCCCCACTGGCGTACTGTATATATACGTGTGTGGAGTGCTCGTAGAGGTCGGGACGCTCCTGCGCTGCGATGAGTAGCAGGTGTGCAAAGATGCAGTGCCCACACATCTCGACGAGACGACGAGCGTGGTAGTCGAGGAGGGTCTGATCCTTAGCTGCAGTGATCAGCTCGGTGCAAGCCTTAGCACGCTCTATCCAGGTGGCTAGTAGCTCTTTGGTCTCCTGCCACTCGGGCGAGACAGCTACCTGCTGGTACTCCTCTAGGCGTGCGAAGTATGTGCCAGTGGTGACGTGACGGATAGCCGCTACGACCTGTAGCTGCGTGGTACCCTCGTAGATGTTGGTGATACGCACGTCACGATAGAGACGCTCGCAGGTGTAGTCCTTCATATAGCCTGATCCACCATAGATCTGGATGCAGTCGTAGACGTTTTGGTTGGCTAGCTCGGTACTCATACCTTTGCCAATAGGCGTATAAGCGTCAGCCAAACGGCTGTAGTACTTCTGCTCCTTGCGCTCCTCGGGGGTGAGCTTGCGCTCACGAGCTATGTCGTCGTAAGCCTTGTACATATCCACGAAGCGGCTCGTCTCGTAGAGATGCGCACGGGTCGCATCAGCCTTAGCACGTATCAGGGCGAGCATCTCATAGACAGCGGGGAACTTGTCGATGGCGTGTCCATACTGATGACGCTCGGCAGCGTAAGCCTTAGCCTCACGATAGGCAGCCTCAGAGATACCGACAGCTTGCGCCATAATGCCTAGACGAGCGCCATTCATCAGAGACATGACGTAGCGAATGAGTCCTAGACGTCGCTCACCACATAGCTCGGCAGGAGCATCCTTAAAGACAAGCTCGCAGGTGGGAACCCCCTTGATACCCATCTTGTTCTCAATGCGACGGACGGTCACGCCCCCATTCTTAGCATCATAGATAAACATCGAGAGACCACGTGCATCCTTGGTTCCCTCCTCACTACGAGCCAGTACGAGGTGTATGTCTGAGTCACCATTGGTGATAAAGCGCTTGACGCCGTTGAGGTACCACTGCTGGTCAGCCTCATTGTAAGTAGCCTTGAGCATAACGGCCTGCAGGTCACTACCTGCGTCCGGCTCGGTCAAGTCCATAGACATCGTCTCGCCTGCGCAGACACGGGGGAGGAAGCGCTCGCGCTGATCCTCAGAGCCAAACTCGTAAAGCGTCTCGGCACAGTCTTGTAGTCCCCAAAGATTCTCAAAGCTAGCGTCAGCACGTGAGACCATGTCGGCAGCCATAATATAAGGAGTGATCGGCATATTGAGACCTCCGTAGCGACGGGGGAGTGACATACCCATGAGGCCGGTCTGTCGTACCGTATCCAGGTTTTGCGCTGTGAGCGGATCGTAAGAGACACGTCCCTCGTGGAGTGTCGGACCCGTCAGGTCCACATCGGCAGCATTGGGTGCGATCACCTCGCCACACACCTCCCCGACGACCTCTAGTACACGCTGGTAGCTATCCAGTGCATCGGCATAGTCTGAGGGGGCATAGTCATACTTGTCAGCATCGGCATAGTCACGCTCCTTAAGCTGTGCAATGCGCTCCATAAGCGGATGCTGGAGGTGGTACTGTATATGTTGATTGTCTGTATAGAAATTAGCCATGATTCTGTCGTCTAGAGGGAATTACTTAGAGTTTTGCTTATAGTACTTGATGAGCTTGGGGATAACCTCCTCGATACGCCCCGTGATGACGTAGTCAGCGATTGTGTTGATCGGTGCATCGGGGTCCGTATTGATAGAGATGATCATCGAGCTCTCCTGCATACCAGCCACATGCTGTATCTGTCCGCTGATACCACAGGCGATGTATAGCTTAGGACGCACGGTCACACCAGTCTGTCCTATCTGTCGCTCATGCTCGGTAAAGCCCGCATCGACGGCTGCACGTGTAGCGCCTACCTCTCCGCCTAGGAGCTCGGCCAGCTCGTGAAGCAGCTCAAAGCTCTCAGCGCTACCGACACCATAACCACCCGATACGATGATGGGGGCTCCGCCAAGGTTTATCTTGCTCTTGGCCACGTGGCGGTCGATGATCTCGATGACAAAGTCCTCATCACGGACGAAGTCAGCCACAGCGTGGTTGATCACCTCGCCCTTGTGGTCTGCCTTGTAGATCTCCTTTTTCATTACGCCTGGGCGTACCGTCGCCATCTGTGGACGATGCTCGGGGTTGACAATGGTTGCTACGATGTTACCACCGAAAGCTGGACGGATCTGGTAGAGGAGGTTCTTGAACTCCTTGTCCTTGTCGGTATAGTCGCCGATCTCCAGAGAGGTACAGTCTGCGGTGAGTCCGCTGCCCAGTGACGAGGAGACGCGGGGCCCTAGGTCACGACCTATGGTTGTCGCACCGAGGAGGCAGATCTGCGGCTGCTCCTGCTGAAATAGCTTGATGACGATGCTCGCATGTGGTAGCGTCTGGTAATGCTCCAGACGAGGATCTACGAAAAGGTGTAGCTTGTCTACGCCATAGGGCATGACCGTGTCTGCGATCCCCTCAGCGCGGTCGGTGATAGCTATCGCCTCTAGTGCCACGCCCAGCTGGTTGGCCAGTGAGCGCCCCTTGGTGAGTAGCTCTAGGCTGACGTCGTGTACGCTCCCATCTTCGATCTCTAGGTATACGAATAGATTGTTCATAGTCTGTCTTGTTATATGGGTGTGCAAAAGCGGCACTCTTTCAGCCGATGGTGTGGTTTGCTAATAGGGTTTGTATCAAAGTCTCTAGATCGGCATCGCTACTAGAGAGGTGCATCACCTCCTTAGCCTTAAAGACGACGCTCTCGATACTCTTGACCTTCGTCGGAGAGCCTGATAGGCCGCACTGAGCTATGTCTGCGCCAGTACTCTCAGCCGTTAAGATGTCGATAGTCAGCTCCTCGGGATTGCGCTCGATGCGCTTGCGCCAGGTCTCGGGCAGCGTCTCTAGCTCTAGAGCCGAGGCTGCATACTTGTACTTCTGTACACGCTTAGCATTGCGCAGGCGGCAGGGTGCTGCGCTCCCCGTGACTGTCAGTAGGAGCGGCTTGTGCGTACGTACTGTCTCCACGCCATGCTCCAGACGGCGGGTGATGGTGAGCTGATCGCCCTCTATCTGGTCTATCTGCTCGCAGTAGGTAACCACGTTGATGCCAAGCTTCTCGCCCACCTGCGGACCCACCTGAGCGGTGTCGCCATCGATAGCCTGACGGCCACCGAGGATGAGGTCGGGCAGTCCATCCTTGTAGATATGACGTATAGCGCAGGCCAAAGCGTAGCTCGTGGCGAGCGTATCAGCCCCCGCGAAAGCTCTATCGGTCAGCAGGTAACCGTGGTCAGCGCCACGATAGAGCGCCTCACGGATGATCTCAGCAGCACGGGGAGGACCCATGGTGAGTACGGAGACACGGCAGTCGGGGTTCTGCTCCTTGATGCGGAGTGCCTGCTCGAGCGCGTTTAGATCCTCGGGGTTAAAGATAGCGTCGAGGGCGGCACGGTTCACAGTGCCGTCAGCCTTCATAGCATCTTTGCCGACATTACGTGTGTCGGGGACTTGCTTGGCAAGTACGATGATATCTTTGATCATATTTAGGTCGTAGTTGTGGTTTATACTTGTTTAGATAGTTTGAGTCGCTCGAGGACTTTGTTTTGTCCCACGACCGCCTTGTAAGGCTTGACATAGTTCGGCTCCCAGTAGGCGGTGTCGACATATTGCTCCCTCAGCCAGTAGCTGCGCGCTACGGTGGCGAGCGTCTCGGCCGTTGGTGGCGTGACGGCGGTACCTTCTACGGGCAGCGAACCGACGTAGACGATACGGCTCTCGGCGGGTGCGTGCCACTCTGATGAGATGGTGACAAAAGTTGCTTTGTCACGGGGTACCCCCTCAGCGTCGAAGGTCTGCTGGTAAGCGTTCCCATGCCCCGCATCGAGCAGAGTCACAGTCTCCCCAGCGTAGCTCGGCAAGCCTGCCAGCAGGAGCTGCAGGGTGGAGACGGCAATGAGCGGGATGCTTCGCCCGAAGGCTAGTCCCTTAGCGAGCGAGGCGCCTATGCGTAGTCCCGTGTAGGAACCTGGTCCATCGGTCGTTGCTATGGCTGCTATCTGGTAGCCATGCTCTTGGCACCAGCTGATAGCCTCCTTAGTATAGCTCCCGATGAGCGCGGCATTAGATATCTCGGTCTCTTGGTATACCTTATTATATAGTATCTGCTCGCTGTCGGTCACAGCGACGCTACACCCCTGTAGGGCGGTGTCGATAGCTAGGAGTACAGGTCTCGTTGCGTTCATAAGCACTAAGGTGCCAGACGATTGACAAGCCACGAGTTATCCTCCTGACGCTCATAGAGGAAGCGGTCGTGCAGACGACTCGGACGCCCCTGCCAAAACTCTATGCGACTAGGCAATACGGCAAAGCCTCCCCAGTTGTCGGGGCGTGGCACCGTCTGCAGGGCAAACTTAGCAGCCTCCTTGGCAAAGTGCGTATAGATGTAGTTGCGGTCAGGTATCGGGTGGCTCTGTGGGGATATACGTGCACCGACACGACTCTTGTAGGGGCGTGTGGCGAAGTACTGATCACTGATCTCAGGCTCTAGATGCCGTACCGTACCCTCAACATGTATCTGTCGCTCCAGCTCGTGCCAGAGGAAGGTGAGACTGACGTGTGGGTTGGCAGCCATCTGCTGACCCTTACGGCTCTCGTAGTTGCTGTAGAAGATAAACTCCTCACCGAGGAGCTCCTTGAGCAGTACAGTACGCGAGCTAGGATGCCCGTCGGGCGTACTGGTGCAGACCAGTACCGCCGTAGGCTCTAGGACCTTGGGATCGTCCACAGCCTCTTGTAGCCACAGCCTAACTAGCTCAAAGGGATCGTCCGTCAGATCCTTACGACTGAGGCTCCTGCGGCCGTAGTCACGTCGTATGTCTTCGTAATGTAGATCCATAACTGATAAGATGTTATAGTGAGGTGATGCAAAGCTCTTGACGAGTCCGCCCACCACTCATTCGCATACAAAGATACAGAAATTCGCTCTTAATGGTTCCGATCTAGTGAACGCATCGCACATTCCAGTGTCAAGTGCAACACACTTACAAATGTAGGAAAAAAACTTCA
>UQDF01000076.1 GCA_900539765.1 uncultured Porphyromonas sp.
GGGTGCGATCCATTTTTTGTAGGTATGAGTTGCATTTACTAATTGAATATACGTTTGCTCCAAAGGTAGCAAAAAAGAACTATAAGCGTCTACTCTTCGAGCCTCTCGACTCTGCATCTCTTACATATGCGGTCGTTACTAAGCGAATGGTTAACTTTGCACCACAGTAGATACTTAAACACGATGATACAGGTAGAGGACAAGAGACGATGCTGTGGCTGCGAAGCGTGCCGACAGGTATGCCCCAAGGGGTGCATACGGATGGTGCGTGACGAGGAGGGCTTTGACTATCCAATCGTTGACGCCGATCGTTGCATCGAGTGCCATAAGTGTGAGCGGGTCTGTCCCTTTATGAAGCTGGACGCGCCTCGCGAGCCGCAGGCGGTCTACGCAGCGTGTGCTATCGATGAAAGGCTTCGCGAGGCGAGCTCGTCGGGAGGACTCTTTACGCTACTAGCTGAGGATACGCTACGACGTGGGGGCGTGGTCTTTGGGGCGCGATTTGATGAGACGTGGAGCGTCTGTCACGACTATACGGAGACGATAGAGGGGCTGGCACCCTTTCGGGGGAGTAAGTATCTGCAGAGCCGAATCGGAGATAGTTATCGACAGGCGGAGCAGTTTCTCAAAGAGGGACGACCCATTCTCTTCACAGGAACTCCCTGTCAGATCAAAGGCTTGGTCCACTACCTCGGACGTGGCTACGACAATTTGACGACGGTCGATGTGGTCTGCCACGGCGTACCCTCACCGATGGTGTGGCAAAAGTACCTGACGACACTTCGAGCGAAGCAAGGAGAGATCGCAGGGATCACCTTTCGCGATAAGTCAGTCTCGGGGTGGCGACGCTATGACTTTGTGGCACAGATGACTGTTCACTCTAGTGGTGGTAACGTGCGACAGTTTTACGGAGACAACATTTATATGCGTGGCTTCCTGCACGACCTCTACTTGCGTCCTAGTTGCTACGCCTGCATGGCGAAGGGGGGTCGCAGTCATAGCGACTTGACGCTAGGCGACTACTGGGGCGTGGAGCGCACCTGCCCCGACCTAGATCGAGCATTGGACGAGGACAAAGGGACGAGTGTCGTAATGATCCACAGCGAGCGAGGGCAAAGCTTGCTGGAGGGGATGTCGTGTCGCTATCAGGAGACCAACTATGCGAGTGCCTTGGCGGGCAATCCTGCTATCGAGTGCACGGCCGCAGAGCCTCCGAAGCGACAGCTCTTTTTTGCGCAGCTAGATGCGGAGCCTTTAGATTCGCTAATCGCTCGTCTCACTGTCATACCGCTCCACAAGCGTCTTTGGCGCCAGCTGCACCACCAGGCTCATCGCGTCAAGCTACGCCTCCGCCAACTGGCTAGAGACTAATCGGAGTCATCAGAGCTATCTGACCTGTCGAAGCTGTCAGAATGATCTGATCTCTAACCTCTAACTTCTAATCTCTAACCTCTAATTTCGTATCTTTGTAGCAATACCAATCTTTTTTTCTTACGCTTATGTCTATCATGAAGGGACTCGTGCCTGAGTTTTTTCTCTCTCTACGTGGTTACTCACGACAAGACTTTGTCAAGGATCTCACAGCGGGTATCATCGTTGGTGTGGTCGCCTTGCCGCTAGCTATCGCCTTCGGTATCGCTAGTGGGGTCTCACCGACAGAGGGGCTGCTGACGGCTATCATCGGTGGCTTCCTCGTCTCGCTACTGGGCGGTAGTAAGGTGCAGATCGGGGGACCGACGGGGGCCTTCATCGTGATCGTCTATGGGATCATCCAGCAGCACGGCTTGGACGGGCTAGCCATTGCGACCATTATGGCGGGCTTGCTCCTGATGCTGTTGGGCTTCTTGCGCTTGGGCGGTCTGGTGCGCTTTATCCCTTATCCGATCATCGTAGGCTTTACGGCGGGTATCGCCGTGACCATCTTCACGACGCAGATCGCTGACCTCTTCGGGCTACAGATCGAGTCGATGCCAGGAGACTTCATCGGCAAGTGGCAGGTGCTGATCGCCAACTTTGCGACGGGGTCGTGGATCCCCTTTGCTTTTGCGGTCTGTACGATACTGATCATCTGGCTTTTACCTAAAGTCAATGCAAAGATCCCTAGTACATTGGTAGCGTTGGTACTGCTCACGCTGGTTAGCTTTGGACTCCAGCAGCTGGGCTACCTCAGACCGGAGAATATCGGGGACAACTATATAATAGAGCGTGCACTGCCTACCTTTGTGATGCCGACGATCACTGTGGAGCGTATCGTGACGCTCTTTCCCTCTGCCCTAACGATCATGCTACTGGGCGCTATGGAGAGCCTGCTCTCGGCATCGGTGGCGGATGGTATGATCGGCACGAAGCATAATCCTGACAGCGAATTGATCGGTCAGGGTGTGGCTAATGTGGTGGTGCCGTTCTTCGGGGGGATCCCGGTGACGGGGGCTATCGCTCGTACGATGACCAATATCAATAGCGGTGGACGGACTCCCATGGCGGGCATCATCCATGCGGTAGTGCTCCTGCTGATTATGCTCCTGCTCTCGCCCCTGACGGCGCATATACCGATGGCGGTGCTGGCGGGTGTGCTGGTGGTGGTCTCCTATAATATGAGTGGCTGGCGATCGTTTGTCTCGATCTTTAAGGGACCACGAGGGGATACGGTTATCCTCTTGGTGACCTTCCTGCTGACGGTACTGACCGACCTGACGGTGGCTATCGGGGTGGGCATGCTGCTGGCGATCGCACTGCTCTTCCGTCGCATCCTCGATGTGAGTTCTGTCGAGCAGATTGGCGTGGGCGAGATCACGGACGAGCCTCTGGCTGAGAAGTATCTGGAGTTACCCTCAGGAGTGGAGGTCTATGAGATAGAAGGACCGTTTTTCTTTGGCATTGCCAATAAGTTTGAGGAGGTGATGGTGACGGTTCACGACCACCCTGAGGTACGGATCATCCGTATGCGTCGCGTGCCATTCATCGACAGCACGGGGCTGTACAACCTGCAGATGGTCTTGGAGCGACAGCGCAAGCGTGGCGTGCACGTTGTCTTGAGTGGCGTGCGTCCTACGGTCTACACGCATCTGGAGCAGACTGGTATCATCGATCAGCTGGGACGGGAGAATGTGCTGCCGACCTTTGCAGAGGCGCAGGAGCGTGCCTTGGAGCTTTACGAGGAGATCAGTGCGACAGCGCCCAAATCTCAAAAATAGTATTAACTTTGTGACATAACCCGAAGACGTTACTATGATGACAGAACGACTGACACGACTGATCCTTAGCACGATGCTACTAGCACTAAGCTCCCTCGGGGTAGCTGGTCAAGTGGTCGTGGTGCCTGGAGAACCAGAACCACCCACACCCGAAAGACTCAACGAAATACGACTGAACCTCTACGCTCCAGTGGTACACAAAGCCCTATCTCTGGAGTACGAGCGTGCGGTGGCGCAAGATGTGGGTGTGGGAGCTATGGCGAGTGCTTACTTTAGCAGTAATCGCTTTAACGTGATCTTCTTTCCTACGGTGGGTGTGATGCCGTATGGTCGCTGGTACTTTGGTGGTCGTTGGTTTTCTATATCTAAGCCTAATGCGGGCTTTTTCCTAGAGGCTAACAGCTCACTAGCTTACAATGATAATCTAGCAGATGTACGAGATGATGAAGATGAGATGTACACTGAAGATCCCGAAAATCCATTTGAAGAGCGGAGCGGTATCTCGTGGGGTATAGGTCTCGGCGCGGGTCTCAAGTTAGTCGCTCGAAACAATTGGAGCGGAGAGATAAGCCTGCGTCTAGGTCGTAATCTCGTGAAAGTGTGTGACTGGAACATCGCCTACATATACCCCGCGATCTCGGTGGGCTACCGATTCTAGCAGCGTTGTGATAGGATCCAAGAGACTACGATGATGCTGCGACTACCGACGAAGCTAACGCTCTTGACGATCTTTCTGACACTAGGCTCTCTCGGGCTAGCTGGTCAGGAGGTCGTGGTGCCTGGCGAGCCTGAGCCTCCGACACCCGAAAAGCGCAACGAAGTACGACTGAACCTCTACGCTCCGTTACCTTATCAGGCTGTTGCGCTGGAGTATGAGCGTGCGGTGGCACTAGATGTGGGTGTAGGGGTTATGGCAAGTGCTTATTTTGGTAGTGATCGACTTAACGTTGTCCTTTTCCCTACAGCGGGCGTGATGCCTTATGGCCGCTGGTACTTTGGGGGCGTTTTGTTTTCTATGAAAAAGCCTAATGCGGGCTTTTTCCTAGAGGCTAATAGCTCGATCGCTTACAACGATAACCTGCGCAATGTGCACTATGAATACTCCCCAGAAACGGGAAAGAGGGAGAAGCAGATCGAAGAGCGGCGCGGCGTCTCGTGGGGCATCGGCCTAGGCGGTGGCTTCAAGCTGGTCACGCGTAGCAACTGGAGCGGAGAGATAAGCTGTCGTCTGGGACGTAACATGGTGAAGGTGAGTAAGTGGAACATCGCCTACATATACCCCGCGATCTCGGTGGGGTACCGCTTCTAGCGAGTGTCAAGCTCTGGACGAAACAAAAACATTGCTGTCTGATTATCGGACAGCAATAATTCCAAAACACAATCTTGGGAGGAGCTAGCAGCAAAAGCTCCTGAGACGAAAAAAGGACTTCGCCTCTTGCTTGCATTTGAACGTTGCAAGCAGATCGCTACCCGTCAAGTCGTCCCTTTCCATCGTTACTCATGAGATGTGCATCCTCTAGGCTACACACTTACTTGCATTGGTCCTATGTCTTAGTCTTGAGTCGTCAAGATCTTTTTCTGATCTCTATACTTAGAGGGCGATACCTCGCAGATATTCTTGAATGAGCGAGAGAAGTTGGAGTAAGTATCGAAGCCACTCTGGTAGGCAACATCTGTGAGGCTCATCTCCGCGTCTGCATCCATCAGCTCACACGCCTTACGTATCTTGAGCCGTAGTATATAAGCCGAGGGAGCGTAGCCGGTGAGAGCCTTCAGCTTGCGGTATAGCTGGCGACTACTCATGTAGAGACTGCTGGCGATCTCCTCGACGTTGGTATTCTTATTTTGGCTGATCTGCTGATCCACTAGCGCAGCCACCTTGGTCAGGAAGGTGATATCGGCCTCCTCTAGTTTATTTGTCTCGGACTCATCCGGTTCTTGCCCCTTGATGACTATCTGAGCAAACTTCTGACGTAGCGTCTTGCGACTATCGAGGAGCCGCTCTACCAGCATACGCAGCTCGGTCGTATTAAAGGGCTTGGTAAGATAAGCGTCCGCTCCTGCCTCTATACCCCTGATGCGCTCCTCCTCAGAGACTTTTGCCGTGACGACGATGATCGGTATGTGATTGACGATCTCATTACTACGTATCTGTCGGCATAGCTCTAGCCCATTGACGCCAGGCATCATCAGATCAGTGATGATGAGGTCAGGCACGAGCTCCACGGCTTTTCTAAAGCCTTCCTCGCCATCGGTCGCATAGGAGACACTATAGTGATCCTCAAACTGTGACCCGATGTAATGAGCTATGTCGTGATTGTCCTCTATGACGAGCAGGCGACACGACTCGTCCTGCTCACACTCACTATCCTGTAGATCGGTCTCTTGATGTGGTAGCAGAGGCATATTCGTAGCAGCCGACAGAGTCTGCTGTGGAGCAGCTTGATCATTGATGATCGGCACGATGATGTGAAAGGTGGTCCCCTCGCCCAGCTTGCTCTCGATGGAGATCTGCCCCTTAGACGCCTGGACGATCTGCTTGACCAGAGCCAGGCCTATGCCTGTGCCAATGTGCTTGGAGTCGCTCTCAGCTTGATAAAACGGGTCGAAGGCATGCTCTACCGTCTCTCGATCCATACCATGGCCCGTATCGGATAGATCGATGTATACCGAGTCGTCGGCACGCCACAGGGTGATGCTTATCTTGCCTTGAGGTGGGGTGAACTTAAAGGCGTTGGAGAGCAGGTTGTTGAAGACCTTATTGACATAATCAGGCACGAAGCTCATCTCTACCTGATCCTGAGGCTGGTAGATCAGCTCTATGTATCGACTAGAGGCATAGTCACGATAAGAGTCGACGATCATGGCAATATGGGCCGTGACATTGCCCCGACAAGTGCGCGGATCGCCGACAGACGACTTGATCTTGGAGATGTCTAGTAGCTGATTGATGAGCGTGAGGAGTCCCTGCCCCTGCCGCTCGATGCTCTCGGCGCGCTCTCTGATCTGCTCCGACTCCTCCTGCTGAAGCTCTTGACTCAAGCCTAGGATAAGGGTCAGAGGAGTGCGAAACTCGTGGGTGATATTGGTAAAGAAGGTCTCCCGCATCGAGGACATCTTCTTGAGCTCCTTATGGTTGCGACGCTGTATGCGCTGAATGTAGAGAAAGAAGCTAAAGAAGCCCAGCAGGAGCAGTGCGATGACCGCAAAGGTGACGTTCTCTATACGTCGCTCTGCACGCTCATGCTCGAGCGTGATCTTCGCTTTATTCATCTTCCTGTTTTGGATGTTTCGCTCTATGGTCAGGCTCGTGTTTTGCATCCTATTGAACTTGTCCATATCTAGAGAGCTCTGCTTCATCTCCGTAGCCTGCTCATAGTACGTCAGTGCTGCTTGCCAGTCACCGTGACGCTTATAGTACTTGTAGTACAGGGTGTAGATATCAGCCAGGTGCTCCTTGTCCTGGATCTGCTCTGCTTTGCTCCGTGCCAGACTGAGGTATTGCAACATCTGCGCATCGTCTCGCATAGCACTGTGCACGCTAGCTAGTGCTACGAGCAGGTTCAGCTTGTGCCACTCATCTTTAGAGTCCTGCATCAATTGGTAACCAGCCTCATACTCCTTAATGGCCTCGTCATACTGCTGCGCCTGCTCATAGAGAGAGCCAAAGGAAGAGTGACACAGAGCGATACCTAGCGTACTCCCAGCCTTCTGATTGGCCTCCATAGAGTACCTATAGTACACCCACGCCGAGTCTACCTCACCACGATGCTCGAAGATAGAGCCCAGATTGGCATAGTTGATCGCTGCGCCCACCATACTGCCCAGCTCCTGCTCCACGACTAGAGCTTTGCGCAGAGCACTATCGGCACGCTCATAGTTGCCCAGCGTTAGGTAGATATTGCCCAGGCCATTGAGAGACTTAGCTTGATTCTTAAGTGCTACAAAAGAGGTGTCCGTAGTAACCTTGCACAGACGCCACGCCTGATAGTGATACTCCTGCGCAATGTCGAGGATACCCATCCGCCGGTAGTCTGTACCTACATTGTTAAGCGCTCGCACCCACTCGAGCGTGTCTTGTATCGTCTCCGCCTGCTTCAGACCCTCACTATGTGTGGTCAGAGCATCGTCGAAGGCACTCTCATTGCGCTGAGCATCGCCCAAAACTCTCAGAGCGACGATGCTACCGAGCATATTCCCCTCACGCTCCAAGCGTGCCTGCAGATGGGTCAGCGAGTCGATGCCCCGAGCCGTCCGCACAAGACTATCGGCAGCCTTACGCTCAGCAGCAGTAAACGTGACAGCCTCTCTCTGCTGGCAAGATGAGGCGAGCAGACAGATAGCCACAAGGAGAGAGGACAGTACGTCCAGAGGCACTCTTCTTATCTGCATACTATGTAGGAGGGGGGCATATAGTCTCATCTTGATGACTTATAGGTTGTATGATTAGGATGAAGTCTATCCACGCGCAAAGATACAAAAAAAAACACATAAAGATAAACAGTGTCACAAACGATGCTATTTGTCTTAATTCGATCAATTCTAATCTTGAAATGCTAGAAGGGGATCGCATTAACATGTAGATTGTCTTACCCTGAAAAAAGTTGACTCGTAAGAAATATAACTATGAGTACAAT
>UQDF01000077.1 GCA_900539765.1 uncultured Porphyromonas sp.
TTGAAAACGAATTAAACCGCCGTATGCCGAACGGCACGTACGGTGGTGTGAGAGGGGAGGAAACGAAAGTAGGTCAGAAAACTTTCGTTTCCCGACCTACTCGATTTGTGGACTGCTGTCGAGCAGTCTACGTTTCCCCTAAACTTAGAAACTGTGCGTGTCTATGGGATGACCACCTTGTACGTTTGTGATCCTAGGCGCAAGAGATAGCTACCAGAGGAGAGCCCCTCTATACGACACTCCTCGCCAGCTACAGCCTCAGTGGCGTAGCGCACCCGTCCATCTAGATCGAGGAGTGTGAGCGTCTCACTCATATCTGAGCGGACGTAGAGTACGCCCTCAGCAATGCGCATCTGACAGCCAGCTGGTGCGAGCGTGTCCTCTACCCCTCCAGCGATATCGACGACAATCCGGCCTTTGTAAACCTCGACATTGAGTCCGACACTCTTGTAGTCCTTGTCACGCTGCTGGTCGTGAGAGACGATGATCTCACTGCCTTCAGGCGTTGAGACACCACACCCCTCGAAGACGATCTCAAAGAGGTTGACGATGCCCCCCTGCTCGACGATGACATTAGCTGCATCGAAGATGATCTCGCCTCCGTACTCGAGGTAGCCAAAGATGCCTGAGTCTTCTCCCGAGATGATCAGCTTAGGACCGCTCTCGATGGTGACACTCGTACCGTTGACGACTAGAGCCTGACTCTTGGAGGTAATCTTTAGGGTGCCATCTCCGACGATACGACCTCCTGAGGTAAAGACGACACCCATATAGTTTGTGACTATCTCATTGTCTCCATGCACCTCGATGGTGATGTCTCCTAGGGCTTGCATCACGCTGATGCCTTGGATCATCTCCTCGGTGACAAACTTAAAGCCGTTGAGCTTGAGGAGCTTCTCCTCGGGGTCATAAGAGATGGTCCCGTCTCCTAAGATGTCGTGGCAGTTGGCTGTGGTAACTTGCTTGCCTGTAATGAATAGCGGTATGTCGACAGGTCTGTCGATAACCACTTTGCCCTTACAGACGCTACCATCTAGCATGACGGCGCCCTCCTGAGCGACAGCGCCCTGCGGTGTGACAATCGCAGCGCGTACCAAAGAGAGATCGGCAAAGCCGTAGAGTGCTCCCTCTGACCCGTCTAGGGCGAGGCGTGAATCTTCGATGGTGAGTCTAGCGGTCTCCTTGTCTCCATGTAGCGCACGAAGCCCTGTAGCAGTACAGTTGACCCCCTGGATCTTAAGACTCCCCTTTACTTCGATAGCTGTGCCGGCAGGGGCGCTTACATCGAGGGATCCGTTTCCGTGGATCATCGACTCCTCACCACCTAGCAGGAGGGCTGTGTCGCTGTCGGAGGAGATCTTGTTTTCTCCTACGAGCGTGATGTAGACAGGCGTCTTAGCCTCGATGGCGGGTATGCCCTTAGCCTCGATATGACTATTCGAGAGAATGAGAGTAGCGTACTTCTTCTTGTAGGTAACCGTTTGATCGCCTAAGACGTCAGCCGCATTTTCAGGGGTGATGGCTATGCCGTTGACCTTGATGTCATAGTCGCTAGATACCTTCTTGATGATGATCTGATCCGAGATGGGATCTCCATCTATCACGACTTCACCACCATCGACTTTAGCTCCGTAAGGCTCTACGATGACGCAGTTTCTGAGGTAGATATTGCCAAGGTCCGACATAGAGGGCATGTTGCCACCCTTTGCTTTGAAGACCGTCCCCTCCTCGCCATCGATGGTTAGAGAGGTGCGCTCACCATATCCACCACCCGTGATGCCGTAGTCACCCTCTACATCGACAGTGCAGCCACCCTGGATGACAAGCTGACACCCGTTGTCAATGTAACAAGCGACCCCCTTGGCAGTACAGCGAAGGGATCCACCCTTACCTGTGATGATGACCTTCTGCCCCTCGAGAGAGATACGCCCTAGGTGATGCTTCAGGACGTTGGTGCCCTTCAGTAGGATCGTCACCTCTGGAGTCCCCTCGTGGATGTAGATACTCTCGGTATTGCCCGTGCAGTTCATGCGTACATTGTCGAGCGTGAGTACTCGTGTCGTAGGGTCAAAGGATATCTTCCCCTGCTCCCCGTCACCACTGCCTGTCCAAATAGAAGCGGCATTGCTAGAGGTCACGGGCGTGCCGCCGATCTCTATGCCATAGTCTTGCGCCTTAGCTCCTACGGCAAGTGCCGTCAGGAGCAAGAGGCTGATCGTAAATCTGAAAAATTGATTCATATGATTGGTTGGTTTGTTAGTTTCAATCATTGTTCTCTCTTAAGGAATGAGACACTTGACCGACTCAGCTGGTGTGGCGACGATGTAGAGTCCCTTTGTGAGGGCTACTAGCGGTATGTCGCATAGTCCATCGGCGTCAGACTGACTCTGCAGCAGTAGCTGACCCGTTATGTCATAGAGTGCGATCGGGGTGTCTGGTGCAGTAGTGACGTGTAGCATATCCAGTGCCACGCTCACTTGCAGTGCCGACTCGGCCGTAGGTGCCAAGAGAGGCTCGTTGGCTATCGGGAAGCCGATAGGTACTCCTGTGTCGCCACTAGCACCTCCGATGTAGTCGCTCATCTCCCAGCCCTGTGCGTGAGCGAGGTAGAGGAGCTCCTCCTGGAATGCGTTGTCAGCGCCTTCTCCCTGACTGTTGAGCCAAAGGATCGTCGCTTTCTCCTCTTCGAGACGCTTGGGTAGGTTAGCAATGATCTTCTTACCCGCCTCGACGGTTAGCTTGTTGCCGTAGCAAGAGAGCAGGTTCAGCAGAGGCGTGCCACTCAGCTGGATATCTGTGAGCTGATTGTCGTGTAGTCTGAGTGTCACGAGGTGTGGCAGGTCAGTCAGCTGAATCGTTGCGGGCTGATAGTCGTGTAGCTCGAGTTCGCGGAGATATTGTGCCTTGGTAAGCTCTACCTCTTTAATAGAGGCTCCGCTGACGATCAGTCTGTAGATGTCACCACGGAGGGTTAGCTCTGTGCCCTCGAGGGTATAGGAGATAGGATCCTTCGAGCTGACGACAGGCTCGGTGGTGCCAGTGACTTGCATCTCGCCTAGCACGCCGATGGTGAGCTGTATGGTGCTGCCCGCCTTGTCAAAGGTGAGCTTGATCATACCCTCGCCCAGCTTGGGAGCATCAGAGCCACGATAGTCAAGACCCTTGCCAAAGTCGGCAAAGTCAGCATAGTCGACCACGCGCCAATACTTACCTAGCGCTTGATCCACAAGAGCTTTGGTGCAAACATTGCCCTCCGTCTGGCTAGGCGTATTGATCACCTTAAAGAGTCCTCTCGTGCGCCCTGTGCGATCAGGTAGTTTGGCAACGATCTGAGCCATCTGAGCCTCTTTGATCTGATTGTCGTAGATCTCCACTTTGCTGAGCGGGACTCCTGCTGCGAGGGTGATCTCGGTGAGCTGATTATTGTTGCAGAGTAACTGCTCTAAGTGAGTCTGTGCGGATAGGTCGATCTTAGTCAGGTTATTGTAAAAGAGGTGTAGCACCTTGAGTTCTTTCTGCTTAGAGAGGTCGAGCTGCGTGAGGTTGTTGTGTCCCATCTGCAGGGAGATGAGCTTGGGATTGTTGCTTAGGTCTATCGAAGCTATCTCCAGGTCTCCACAGCTGAGCTCCTTGAGTAGTGGGCAGTGTGACACGTCTAGTCCCCTAAAGGGGTTCTTGCTACAGCTCAGCCTGCGAAGCTGCTTGCTGTGCGAGAGATCTAGGCTCGTGAGCTTGGCATAAGCGCAGGAGAGCTCCTCGAGGAGAGGATACTTAGCTAGATCGAGGCTCTGCACCTTCGTGCCGTAGATGTCTAGGAAGAGCAACTTAGGGTGCTCTCCTAGGGTCAATGTCTCGAGATCAAAGTCATTTGATACGGAGAGACGCTCTAGCGAGGCCAGGTGTGCTACATCTAGGGCGGTGATCTCGTTGTCTCCACAAGAGAGGGTGCGCAGATCCACGTTTTGCGTTAAGTCGAGTGAGCGGATCTTGTTTTTCGCTACGTCTAGCTGTTGTAGCTTCGTGCACTTGCTCAGATCTACTGATGAGGGGTAGTAGTTGTCCGAGTAGTCTAGGATCTCAAGCTCGGAGCATCTGTCGAGGGCTAGGCTCTTGACGTAGTTGCCCTTGAGTCGTAGCTCCTTGAGTGGTGATGCATTGGGTATGTCGAGACGCTCTAGCTGGTTGTAAGTACAGTCAAGACGCTGGAGCGCCTTGGAGTAGGCGATGTTGAGCTCGGTGAGGTCGTTATTGTCACAGCGTAGCTCGGCTAGCTCTTTGGCCTGACGTACGTCCAGTGCCGAGAGCTTTTGGTGAGAGAGTGTGATCGCTGTGATGGCTCCTGATAGTTTCACATCAGCACTCTCGATGGTGTAGCTGTGTGCCTGACCATCAGCGAGGATCGCACCTGCTAGGCCTTGCGCCGTTACTGCGCCATCGGCCGAGATGGTGAGTGTGATCGTCGATCCTACTGGCAGAGCCGTGGTAAATAGGATACGAGAAGCTGCATAGCTCTGTAAAGAGCATAGGGCGAGGCCCATGAGCATAGTCATGAATCCTCGCCTTATGAAAGAGTGAAGCATAGTTTGTTTAGCTTATTGTGTTATGACCACCTTGTCAGTCTGTGTGCTGTCAGATGAGATGGTGCGAACGATGTATAGTCCGTCAGGTAGCTCAGAGACGCCCATATCGATGCGCTGGCAAGGAGCTGTGCGGTAGTCACGGAGTAGCTGACCCGTGGTGTCGTATACCTGAAGACCCTCAAGGGCAGCGCCCTCAGCAGTGATCGTACCGTAAGCGTACTGAACCGTCGTCGTACCTCTCTCTACTAGCTCCTGGAGGTGACGTGGTGAAGCCTCAAAGACGTAGATAAAGTCGAAAGTGTGCTTGGGATCACCATAGGATAGTAGCCAGTGCTCAGCCTTCGTGCAGTAACCCTCTAGGTCATAGCTAAACTCGCCGAAGCCTCCGTTTTCCTCTGTAAGAGGGAGCATAGGCCAGAATACCTTGGTCTGAGCCTTGTCATCGTACTGATAGCGTAGCTCGAAGACGGGATCTGCCTTGCCCTTCTCAGGATCGGTCTCACCCTGATTATAGGTATAGTTTATCGCTTTGACGCTAGACATCAGTCCCTGCTCATCCCATGTGTACTGCTCACCCTTCATATAGAGCCACTTGGTCTGAACGGCTGCATACTTGACCTCTGACTTCTGTCCCTTCTCGTTGTAACTGTAGAAAGTCTTGCCTGTGGGTGTCGACACTGTGGGGTGATCTGTATCTACTCCCGTAGCCTCTCCAAACTGCTCCTCG
Organism: uncultured Porphyromonas sp.; assembly: GCA_900539765.1. Taxonomy (GTDB): domain Bacteria; phylum Bacteroidota; class Bacteroidia; order Bacteroidales; family Porphyromonadaceae; genus Porphyromonas. The sequence goes on from UQDF01000077.1 coordinate 5,308, forward strand.
ATGAGCTGTCCCTTGTCGTTGTAGATGTAATCATTCATGACCTTGGCGCTCTGCTCTACCCAATAGTCTATCTGTCCATCGGGACGGTAGGCGATCTTGGTATCAGCCATATCATTGTCGAAGAGCTTCATCTGGCGTCTTACCATACGCCCCTTATCATCGTAAGTGTAGTGTGTAAACATACTAGGCTTGCCATTGTCGTAGGCGAGCGTGATATCAATGTCTGATATACGTCCCTCCTCATCGTATCGTATGTCGTTGCGAGACTCGACGGTTCCATCGCTCTTCATTGAGGTGCGAGATACCCACTTTTTGTTTTCGTCGTAGCCGTAGGTGTAGACCGTCGCCGTAGCCACTGTAGGCTCTACCTTCGTTAGGTAGTACTCGTAGGTTATAGGACCAGCCTTTGCGAAGGTCGCCGTGATCTTGCTATCTTCAAAGAGCTGAAACTCTAGATCCTCTAGGATATCGTCGTCATTGACCTTGAGCTCCTGTAGCTCATAGCCCTCCTCAGGTGTAGCGACCACCTTGTAGGTCTCACCTTGGGGCATGAATGGCCAGTCCTCCTTGTCGTAGCCCTCTAGAGCTATCGTCCCGTGCTCTGTCTCTTCGATGGTAACCTTGGCATACTCGAAGATAGGTGTAGGCTCTCCATACTCATCCTCATTCTTGCTAAATAGTGCCCAGCCCTTGCGTCTAGCTACACTAGCAGCCTTGGGAGTCCATACGTTGCCCTCTTGGTATGTAACCTTGGTCCCCAGAGCAAAAATCTTATAAGCAGGTGACGTCGCATTGTAGTCGGCACCATGATCTGCCAAATCCTCTACAAGAGCCAGTGTCGTCTCTGCAGGGAGTGCACAGAGGTGCAAGCTGAGTAGCTTTAGGTTGGGGCAATTGGCTACGGTCACCTTGGAGAGTTTCTTACAGCGCTCTAGGTAGACCTGAACAAGTGCGGTATGACCAGATAGATCTATCTCCTCTATCTGAGACTCCTGTAGGTAGATATACTTTAGATTGTCAGATTTAGGTAGCTTTACCGTAGCAAGCTTAAGGCAAGAACTAGCTGTGAGATCCTCTAGAGCAACACAGTCTGAGAGATCTAGTGTGGTGATCTCTGCCTGCATACAGTCTAGCGTGGTGAGCTGGCTCATCCCCTTTAGATTAAGCTCCTTCACAGGATTGCGAGCTACGTTTATGCTCTTCAGATTGACTAGACCCGTTATGTCTAGATCAGTCACTCCGCTGTTTTGGAGCTCTAGCTCCTCGAGTGCTGTACATCCGGAGAGGGTGACACGCTGGAGCTTCATACTGGCATTGCCTGCGAGAGTCTTGAGACTTGTACAGCCCGTTAGATCTAGTGCAGGCAGGGAGCTGTAGGCGCAGTTTAGCTCTTTGAGCGAGGTGACATTCTTAGCCTGTAGATCTGTCAAGCTGCTATTTCTGACGCTAAGCTTCTCGATCGTCTTGGAGCTCGTGATGTCTATGGCTGAGAGTACGCTGACATACTCGCACTTCATCGCAGTGACAGCACCATGGATCTTGATCTCCAGCTCGGTGGGCGTGTAGGAGGTGCGGTCGGCAGCATAAGCCTCCGAAAGCCCCTCGAAGGTTATCTCACCCTCACCCTGTATGCTTAGTGAGAGTGGCATAGGATCGTCGTCATCGTTGGTGGGAAGCTCTGTGAGCTTCAAAATAATGACATTTCCCTCGGCAGCCTCTTGAGCTGGCAGTGGCGCATAAATAGCCATCCCAAGGAGGGCTAGCAGCGTGGCAATAAGTAGTCGGTGATTCATTGTTTTTTTGAACTTATGTTGGTTAGGATTATCTGCGTATTAACACGAAAGAGGATCAATAAGATACGATGTTGCATCTGTTTTCGCAAAGGTAGTAATTATTTGTTTAGTACGCAATAGCAATAGTTTGGTATAAAATAGACGCACATTCCAGTGTCAAGTGCAACACACTTACAAATGTAGGAAAAAAACTTC
>UQDF01000078.1 GCA_900539765.1 uncultured Porphyromonas sp.
AGACTACGCTCAGGTGAGGACAGGCGGACACATAGGTCCGCCCCTACGGTGGGAGCCCCCACCCCGCTGAGCGGTTCACCCGAAGAGAAGTCGACCGAGCTCCCGAAACGAGAAAAAACTTCGCATTTCGCTTGCATTTGAACTTTAGAAAGCATATCGCTACACGTCAGGATTAAAAAAAAGAGAAGTCCACACGACAAGTACTCAGCGTACTGCGTGTGGACTTCAACTATTCGAAGGCTCTTTGGATCGCTATACCACACATCAGTTGTGGGATAGCTTCTGGAGGGGTTGTGTGCGCTTTGCAGCGACATCCCTAGAGTCTGTTGATCTGGTCAACAAGGCTCTCCTAGAGCGGAACAGTGACCACGATGCTCATCTGGAGAGGGGCGTGGGCTACGTGAGACGCTCTTATTAGGGAATGTAGGGTGGTCATTGCTGGTCTTTTTTCAACACACACTTAACCTGTAACCAGTGGTACGCACCATACCTGTCTCTTAGTAGCGGATTCTCTCGGCTTTACGGAGCGAGGTCGTGACCTCACTCTGAGACTGTTGACTTTTGCAACAGTCTCCACCCTAGGACTCGCATCATGATTTGCTCGGGGTGGCAAGAGGATCTATTGGTCTATCACCTAGCCTTGGGTAGACTGACTAGAACCTACAGCTGCTCCTCAAGTGATAAGTATGTACAGTGGTCGCTCCGCTAGGAGTCTGCGGTGACACAGACTGATCTAGTACGCACGCACTAGCGTAGTGCATATAGGGACAACGGCATAGACGAGAGCCTGCTCTGATGCTTCTCTTGGTTGTGACGATCAGACACCTGATAGATCTCGTGTGGTATGGGTACTATGGTAGTACGCACACCTTTATGGCACTCATAGAGATCGTAGCAGCAAGACATTGCTCAATCACTTTATCGAAAACGTTCCCCTATTTAAAGTAAATGTCCTTCTGATCTAGTCTCGTATGAGCATCCAAAGAGTCTCCTAGGTGCATCGCTGTGATCAAAGCTTTTTGACTCGGAAGGTTGTGTCACAGCTACTGCTCGTAGAGAAAGCCCGTAGGCACTCAAGATGTCCCATTTATTACTCACCGTGGTGTGATGCCTAGATGCATCGCTCACATTGTAACATACATCTCCCGTCGCACTCGACTAGGAGTAGCGAGGAGCATACAGCTGGGGGAATAGAAGTCTCAGACTAGGATCTAAGAAGTGACGATTATTTCCTTATGCTATACCTCGTAGCGCTTCAAGCCTTGCAGGTCTTCTGACTTACCTCATACAGACATCCCTTCCCACACCAATTAAACATGATGCAGTGGTTATGATGCCTGCTTTGCGAGGATTACAGCAGCGGGACTGTTCAGGAGTTTCACCTGATTCCCTTTTAAGCCTTGAGGACTCCGAGTCCCTTACTCGAGGGATGAAAGAGTACTCTCAGCACAAAGCCACCACAAAGGTACGATAACTTTCGAATATATCAAAGCGTCGACCGCCTTTTTTATCGAAAAAATGAAAGCCTACCCTCGAGAAGACCAAGATACCCCAGGAGGAGGACTACACAATGTGGGTGCAGCTGGAATACTCACGTGGCGATTTTATATTCTCCACGTGAGCAATGAAAATTCTCCACGTAGGGGAGAAATGATTCCTCCGAAGTTTCATTTGATTCCTCCGAAGAATTTTTTCGTCCCCACGTGGAAAATGAAAAATAGCCACGTGGAGATTTGAGATTTTCCACGTGGCGATCGGATTAGAGACGAGTAACCCGCTGTAGGGACGCACCGACGGTCTGCGTTCGAGCCGTGCGCCCGTACAGCGGGGTTACTCGTATGGCTTTGAGACTGAAAAGTTGGTGGCCTCATTGGCTAGCACTCCATTTTTTAGTAGCTTTGTAACATCGAAGTAACGATGGAGTGACCCGTGTGGGCTACTTTTGCAATGTGTCTTGGTTGGCTCACAGCGACCTCCGCTAGTTGCTACGACATCATATATCTCAGTTAATCTGATATCCTAGTTAATCTATGACAAATAAGACTTATCGTCTACTCTTCACACTGCTAGCACTCTCTTGGGGTCTACTCGTGATAGCTGCTTGTCAGCCAAACAGTAGGCAAGAAGGTGCTGAGCAGCCTCAGAGCGCGACCAACCAAACATTTCTAGCATCACAGCAGGACTATGACTTACGTGTCGCTGGCACCGCTTGGGAGGCGGGTGACCAGATAGGTATCTACGTGCGTCGCACGGCGCAGAGTACCACGTGGCCGGCTGATCAACTGCAGCATAGCAACCTACGCTATAAGACCACTCGTGGCGGGGGCATAGCAACCTTCGATCCCGCTGATGAGCAGCAGAAGGTGCAGTGGGACTCATCGATGAAGTACGACATCCTCGCTTACTACCCCTACAATGCTCAGACGCAGGAGGGCAAGATCGCTTACAGTGTCGCTGATCAAGCTACGCTCAAGCCACTGCTTATCTCGGACAATCTCTCAGCCATTGCGCCCGATGATGCAAAGCAACTAATCTTCCGTCAGGCACTCACCTCGCTACGCTTTGAGATGCGCAGTGAGGATGGTGGCTCTCTAGAGGGCGTCCAGGTGCGCATCGTTGGTATGCCGACGACGGGTACGCTAGACCTCTTGAGTCGTCAGTGGCAGGTCGATGTTAGCTCTACGGCCGAGATCTCAGTGCCAGTCACCGTCTCGGGCGCTACCGCTACGGCTACCGCACTGCTCCTACCTATCGAGACGACCACGAGCGAGATGAAGGTACTCTTCACGCTACCCAACGGACGTACTTACACTTGGCCACTACGTGAGGGGCAGAGCCTTGTCATGGGGCAGCAACGCACCCACACCATCACGCTCAAGGATACTGGCACGGGCAAGGTCGTAGAGGTCGGCCAATACTTCGAGCTACCCGCCAAGAAGGCGCTCCCCAACACGATGGAGGTGCAGCATATGCTCCCGAGCAATTCCTCGGCACGCAACTACTTCCTACTATATGATACGAAGATGCACCTAGCTCACTATGTGGCTTATCCACTCTACAATGACTTAATGAAGTCTGGAAATAGAACGGACGATTGGCAATACGACCCTAGCATACAGAAAAGCTTTCAGCCTAACTTATTAGGGGGCTCTTATGTCGGAAAATACTCTCGAGGACATCAGCTACCGAGTGCTGATAGGAGTGCTAGTAGAGAGCTTAATCGCACTACGTTCTACTTCTCCAATATGGTTCCTCAAAATCAAACCCATAATGGTGGTGTGTGGAATGCTCTAGAGGAACAAGTACGCAAACTCTCCAAAACTGTCGACACGCTCTATGTAGTGACGGGCGTAGGCTTTGATGATACAAACTATCAGTACACACAGGATCGAAGTGGGGTCGACTGTCCGATTCCTGACTACTTCTACAAGGTGGTTGTATGGCGCGATAGACAGGAGCGCTGGCACTCCAAGGCGTGGTGCATACCGCACAAGCCACTCACAGGGAGTCCAGCCCCTTACCAGACTACGCTCAGTGAGATGGAGGCGAAGACAGGCTTTGACTTCTTCCCTGCGCTCAACGATGTCAACGTACTTGATAACTAATCCGCAGCCGACCTACTATTATGAATAAGTTACTAGCGACAATCTCTATACTACTCACGACGCTACTCCTAGCTACCTCTTGTACCAAGGAGCAGTCTCGCTGTACCACTTGTCCCGATGCAGACGGAGCGCAAGCTAAGGACTACATAGTCTTCAAGAGCAACATACGTCTCAGCGACAAGGAGGTGCGCGCCACGGACGGACGCTTTGACGTGAGCGACCAGATCGGTGTCTATGCGCGTGGTGCGGAGGAGCGCAACAACCTGCACTACCACGCCATCCCTGGGGGGCAGATAGCGATCTTTCACCCTACGACAACTGCTGACCGTATCTACCCCAGCACCGCCAAGGAACTAGACTTCTACGCTTACGCTCCCTACCGCACAGCTGTTCAGAAGGGGATCATACACCTAGATCTGATCAAGGAGCCGATAGACCTCCTCTGGGCTCATCACCGGGAAGTGGCACCTCGTGTAGATAAGAAGGAGTACACGCTCCTCTTCGGACATGTTCTCTCACGCATCGTCTTCACTGTCCAGGGACTCCCTGCTGGTGTGACACTAAGGTCGATGGAGCTACAAGGGATGGTCGTAGAGGGGGACTTTGACCTCCTCACGGGCGAGCTACGCACTCCGTATAGTTCGAAGGAGACGCTACCGCTCACCGTTGGTGCAGACCAGCGCTCAGCCTCCTCGCTCATCCTTCCTAAGGAGATTGTGGACGCACAGCTACAGCTCACGCTCAGCAATGGACGCACCTACACCAAGGCGATCAATCAGCTAGACATCGTCAGCAACAAGATCTATTATTATAATATCACCCTCGGCGAGCAACAGGGGGATATATCTATAGACCTAGTTAATGGGCAGATCGTGGATTGGGAGGACGATGGCACCGTTTCCAACATCGTTGCCACGCCGACCGAAACGCCGACGCCTGATCCAGAGCCCGATCCAGAGCCCGAGCCTGCTGGTGAGAATATCTATAATGTCGACCTCACACAGACGGCACGCACACTACCGCTCAACGATGACTTCGCCAAGGGGGGTAACGACTATGATCCTTTTGCACTCCCAGGCTGGCTCAACAAAGCACTCGTCGGCGCGCGTGACTTCCAGAAGCGCTCTTACGGCGATGTACACTATGCTCAGGCCAATGCCCATAAGTCTGCCGATCCAATAAACAAATGTGTCCTCATCACGCCACGTCTGCAGATGACCGCTGGCTCTAGCTATACGGTAGAGCTAACTTACAGCTCAGGGCACACCAACGGTGCTACCCTCACTGTCCAGCAGCTAGACAAGGATGGAGCACTCGTTAAGACCCTAGAGGTCATCAATGACACCTCAGCCCCTGATGGCTATGGCAATCAGCACTACAAGAAGAGCTACGCTATCGCAGGCTCTGCTGAGGCTGGCTATATAGCTCTCCTCTACGAGGCTTCGCAGGAACCTCTCCACTCCACGACTTATCAAGTCGAAGCTTTAACTGTTAAATAGCAAACAATCAATAATCACTTAAATACAACAAGACATGAAGAAACTACTTGTCGGTGCACTCGCACTACTTGCACTCACGGCCTGTAACCAGGACAACAAGAGTGAGGCACTCCAGCAGGAGGCTATGCAGTTTGGGTCAAACATCCCAGCGCTCAACCTCCGTATGGCAGGCAATGCCTTCGAGGCAAACGACGCCATCGGTATCTCTATGACTGGTGACGCTACCGCTACCAACGTAGAGTACAAGACTACCGCAGGAGGTGCTACAGCTACCTTCAAGCCAGCAGCTGCTGGACTAACCTTTGCTGAGGGTCAAACGGTCAACTTCGTTAGCTACTATCCTTACAGTGCTAACGCTACGACCGATCTAGCTATTGATCTGACCAACGCACAGACAGATGTCCTCTACTCCAATAACCTAACGGGCATCAAGACAGCTAAGGACGCTACGGGTGCTAACCACGTACTACAGTTCAAGCACAAGCTAGCTCTCGTGAGCTTCACTATGACCGGTCTACCCGCTGGTACGACCATCACCTCAGCTCAGCTAGAGGGCATCGTCACCACCAGCTCAATGAAGATCGCTGACGGTACGCTCACCAACGGCACGGCAACGGCTACGCAAAAACTACAGCTCGCTGCTGGCGCCTTCGCTCCAACGATCGTTATCCCTGCTGCCAATAGCAACGCTAAGCTGGTCATCACGCTCAGCGATGGCAAGAGCTACAGCTACACCTTCCCAAGCCTCGCTCTGCAGTCTGGCAAGAACCATAAGTTCAACGTCACTCTCGCATCTGGTGCCATCACAGTAGATCAGGTCAATGGTCAGATCTCTGACTGGGAGGTCGTAGATGGTGATGACATCATCGTTAATCCCGACGACAATGGCGGTACGGAGCCAGAGCCAGAGCCACAGCCTACAACTGGTGAGCTACTCTTCCCGGGTGCAGACTTCGAAGACTTCGCAGCCTTCACGGGTACGCTAAACCGTTTCGGAGTTGGTGACTACTGCTCAGAGGCTACTGGTGCAGGTCGCACGGGCAATGCACTCAAGGTAAGTGGCTCAATGGCTAAGAATGGATACTTCTTCACGGTAGAGAATAAGAGTGGCAAGGAGTTCACAGGTAAGTCCAAGATCACTTTCTACATCAAGGGTACAGCTACTGGCAAGGGTATCTCTATCAACCTATACCCTGCAGATAATACGGTGCCAGGACTAACGCAGCAAGGCTACTACGCTTACAACCTGGGGGTCATTAACAACGCTGACGTTACCATCCAGGATGCTTCTCACGCAGATAGAAATCAAAATGACTATAATGGTAGTGTCACTGCTACCGACTGGGTTAAGGTAACGCTTGATGTTGAGGGCAAGTCTCTTGCTACGAGTGGCAACCTCATTGCCTTCAAGGGCGGTAAGGGTGGCGTCTATGATCTCCTCATTGACGACATCACAATCGAGTAGTCAGTCACACCAGCGAGCCTCCGCCGCTTAGCGCGAGAGGCTATCCGCTAACGAATAAACGAAGGGACGTACGGCGCGCGCGCCGTGCGTCCCTTCGTCCGTTTTATCCCGTACGTCCGTTGCTTCAAAGCGATATGAGTAATGATTTGTTGGGACGCTCGGATAGTATCGAGTGAGAGGGCGTCCGTTGTCGAATCAGGTCAAAACCGAGTATTGACTCCGTAATCTTTGACCCCTCCCTACAGCTGATTACATGTCTCGCTTTAACGGGGACGGACGCTCAGATCGAGCGTCCCTACAGCTGATTACATGTCTCGTTGTTGTGCAATGAGACGAGTGCAGGTGACGGAGGAAGCGACCGCTTGCGGTCGGACGAATCATAGCC
>UQDF01000079.1 GCA_900539765.1 uncultured Porphyromonas sp.
AGATCGTGCGTCCCTACAGGATGTCGTCACGGCTCATGCGTCCGTTGTGTCAAAGCTATACGAGTAGCCCTTTGTAGGGACGCTCGATCTGAGCGTCCGTCCCCGTTAAAGGAGACGATATCAATACTTGTCTTGCCGTTCTACAACGGACGCACAGATCGTGCGTCCCTACAGGATGTCGTCACGGCTCATGCGTCCGTTGTGTCAAAGGTTACAGCATCGTGGTTTTAACGGGGACGGACGCACAGATCGTGCGTCCCTACAGGATGTCGTCACGGCTCGTGCGTCCCTACGAAGGGTTACTCGTAAGTGTTGTGAAGACTTTACTTAGTCTCCTCTGCGGGAGAGATGTAGCTGTGCAGTACGAGTACACGGTAGAGGTAGTCGTAGCGAGCGCGGAGCTCTTCGCTCTGAGCGACGAAGTGACGGTTTTGCGCCTCGGCCAGTTCGTACGAAGAGGCACGTCCCGCCTCGTAGCTGATCTGCGCATAGTGCAGCGCCGTCTCGGCCGACTCGGTCGCCCGCTCGGCAGCTGCTATCTGACTGTAAGCGGCACGGGCATTGATCTGAGCCGTGTAGAGCTGCTGCGTGAGTTCTTTGTCCACCTTGCGCAGAGCGATCTGCTGATCGGAGTAGCGGAGACGAGCCTGCGCCACATTGTCTGCCGTGCGCATCGCATCAAAGATGGGCACAGAAAGCGAAAGCCCAACGAAGTAGCGTCCGTTGTTGCGCATCTGATCCCCAAAAGGCTGGTTATACTGCCGTAACTCCTCATTAAGGATATAGTAATAGCCCGTGTTGTAACCAGCACCAAAGGAAACCTTCGGTATGTAGCCCGTCTGCTCCAGCCCGATCTGTCGCTCCGCCACTTGTAGCTGTAGCCTTGCCTGCTCCATCTCGGGACGCATCGAGCGCGCTTGCTCGAGGAGCGCATCGTCAGCCAGTGCCAGCTCAGGAGCGGGCGTAGCGCTGAGGCTCTTGACATCGGGCAAGGTGATCTGCAGCTCTGTGTAGTCGGGCAACTCGATGATGAGTGCCAGCTGATGACGCGCCAGCTCCGTATCGCTGCAGGCGCGGAGGTAGTTGACGCTGTCCTTAGCGAGCTGCGCCTCCACCTCGGCGAGCTTGTCACGAGACCACTTACCCGCCTGAACCATTGCGGCAGTCTTCGTGAGCGTCTCGCGGGTTAGCTTGAGTTGCTCATCGGCTACGTGGATCATCTCCTGGCGGAAGAGCAGATTGTAGTACCCCTCAGCCACCTGCAGTCCGATCTGCTCCTCAGCATAGGAGAGCCCAGCGGTCGCTGCGTCTAGATTGAGACGCGCTATCTCCGTTGCCTTAGGACGAGCCATACCAGAGAAAACGTCCCACGAGAGGTTTGCCCCAAAGGAGGTACTGCTCGAGGATTGGTCGCCGATGACGCCCGTCTTGTCGGCACTACGTCCGAGGCTAACGCTTTGGCTAGCACTAGCCGAGAGCGAGGGCAGGTAACTGTGCTGCGTGGTGGCGAGCTGCTGCTCACTCCCGGCCAAGCGTAGGCGCGCCTCCTCGACCGTGATGCTGTGAGCGACGGCGTGGTCGATGCACTGCTGCAGCGTCCAGCTCTGCTGCGCTGCTAGGGTAAAGCTCCCCGCGACTAGTAAGGCTAAGGGAAAGATATGACGAAGTGTAAGCATAGGATTGTCTTGTCTAAGAGATTAGTTAGGCTGCTACTGGAGTACCCTTGACCTTTTCGCCCTCCTTGAGACCACTCTTGACCTCGATGAGGCTACCATTGCTGATACCAGTCTGGATCTCACGGCGCTCCGTCTCTAGATGCTTCGGGTCAGCGTCGGAGGTGACCACCTCGACATAGACTTTGTCGCCCTCAAACTGAAGTGCGCCCTCGGGAATGGCTAGAACGTTGGAAACTTGGTCAGTGATAAGCTCCGCATTGGCACTCATGTCGGAGCGTATGCGGCTGTAGTCGTCGATGGTGATGGCAGCCTTGAGCTCGTACTGCGTGCCTTGCTGCTGCTGGATTGTCTTGGGCGAGATGTACTCCACGACGCCCGAGAAAGCGGAACCCTCGATCGCTCCGATGCGCACCGTGACAGGCAGTCCCGTAGCGACACGAGCGATGTCGACCTCGTCCACCTTGCCGATGAAGATCATCTCCGTCATGTCGGCAATGGTGGCGATGGTGGTACCAGCGTTGAAGGAGTTGGCCTGAATGACCGAGTTACCCTCCTTGACGGGTATGTCGAGGATCGTCCCGTCTACCGTGCTGCGCACGAGTGTCGTAGAGCCCTGAGCGTTGCGCTGGCTCATACCGGTGAGGACGATGTTGTAAGCATCCTTAGCACTCGCAAGGCGCTCCTTAGCCTGTAGGTAGTTAGCCTTGGTTGTGGCATACTCCTCCTCGGCTACAATCCCCTGCTGGTGTAGCTCGGTCGCTATCTTGTACTTCTGCTCTGCCTCGTCGAGAGCAATCTTTGCTATCTCGACCTGCGACTCTGCCTGATTGACCGAACCCATCTCGGGCACCACCTTGATACGCGCGATGATGTCGCCCGCCTTGACGAGGTCGCCGGGCTTCTTCATGATCTCGGCGATGATGCCGTTGAGTTGTGGCACGATCATCACCTCGTTGCGAGGAGCTATCTTGCCAGTGAGGATGATAGAGCGCTGGATAGAGGGGACGCGGGTCACTGTCTCCACCGAGTAGATGGTCGCTTGGGGCTGTGCCTTCTTATAGAGGAAGACGAAGGTCATGATGACGAGCAGGCCGAAGATGACCCAAAGGGAAAGTTTGAAGATACGCTTAGCTTTCATAGTTCTTTATGTTGTGTTTGTTTTTACCTAAAGTTGATTGTTGGTTTACTCCTCACGGATCGCTTCGATGGAGCGAATCTCGAGTGCTTTCTTGAGTGGCAAGAGACCGCCCACCACGCCTCCGATGATGATGAAGAGGAGCGCGCCAATCGCTGTGCCAAAGGGAATCAGCGGATTGACCAGCATCTCGTTTCCCATTGAGGCGGTGATCTGTGCGACGATAGACATGATCCCCACACCGAGGAGAAGCCCTAGGAGCCCCGCGAGGAGGCTCAGCATGCCGCTCTCTAGGAGGATGAGTCGTATGATGTCTTTGCGCTGCGCTCCGAGCGCACGACGTATGCCGATCTCGCGGGTGCGCTCCTTGACGGAGACGAGCATGATATTGCTAATGCCGATAATGCCCGAGAGGAGCGTGCCGATACCGATGAACCAGACGAAGACCTCGACACCCCACATCATAGAGTTTTGGGCGGTGAAGATCTCTGAGATGTTGAACTCACCTACGGCGCTCTCATCGTCTGGAGCTATGTCGTGGGTAGAGCGGATGTAAGCTTTGATGCGGTCGTTGATCGCTTTGCTATCCTTACCATCGCCATGGAGCGAGTACAAGAGTTGGTAGACCTCATTGCTTCTGCCGTATGATGCGCTAAGGATTGTATAGGGGATACGCACCTTTTGCTCTTCAGGGCCATTGACATTCATCCCTTTAGACTTGCCCTTGAGGACTCCCACGATGGTGTAGTAAGAGCCGTCAATATTGATCACCTTGCCCAAGGCCTCCTCGTGCGAAGCGAAGAACTTCTGGCTCACCTCCTCACCGATGGTGCAGTTGCGACGTCGCTGCTGCTCGTCACTCTCGTTGAGTCGTCGTCCGGCCAGGATGGTCGAGTAGACGATCTGGTCAAAAGAGGTCCAAACGGCATAGAGCGGTGCTGTCGTACTCTTGGTGCCGTAGCTGACGGGTGTGTTCCACGAGCCTTGCTGCATAGCAGCTATCGTCTCTATCTCGGGGAAACGCTTCTGGAGGTTGTCTAGGTCGCTCAGCGAGAAGCCCCACCAGCGATCCGTAGGGAAGCCTTTGTACGGCTTACTGGTCGTGGAGCAGTAGAGCAGCGTGGTATTGCTTGAGATGCCGTCTAGCTGCTTGCGCATACCATTGGAGAAGCCTTGGCTCAAGCTCATCAAGATGACCAGCATCAGGATGCCCCAGAAGATACCGAAGGCGGTTGCGATCGAACGCTTGCGATTCGTTCGTAAGGAGTGAAAAGCTTCACCCCAGATGTCTCGATCAAATAGTCTCATAGTACAGTCTTTACGCTAGGGTGTGTTACTAATCTCTCATCGCTTCAATAGCGGATATACGTATCGCTCTACGAGCTGGCGTGTAGCCCGCCACGATCCCCGCAATGATCATCACAACGAGGATGCCCAGCGCCATCTGTGGCGAGAGGACTGGCGTGTCAAAAAGATGGATCGTCTCGCCCATAATGGACATCTCGCCAATGTGGTAAGCGGTCACGAGGTAGTCGCCTAGAGCGACGAACCCCACAGCAATGACCAGACCGATAGCACCCGCCACCGCCGTAATGAGGAGGCTCTCGACCATAATCATCGCTAGGATGTCACGGGGCTTGGCACCCAGAGCCTTGCGTATGCCGATCTCTTTGTATCGCTCCCGAACCGTGACCAGCATGATGTTGCTCACGCCGACGATGCCGATGAGGAGCGTGCTCAACCCGACGATCCAGAGGAAGAGGTAGAAGTAGTTGACTACCTTATTATACTGCTCGTTGTTGACATAGTTTGAGTAGCCCCACAGCGCATTCTCATCATCGGGCGAGAAGGAGAGTATCGAGCTGAGCGCTTTGAGGAGCTCCTTATTGAAAGCCTCGAAATCCTTCTTGCTCCGTATCGTAGGCGCATAGATATAGCCTCCATCGATACGCTGATCATTGGATTGAATCATGGTAAAGGTGCTGCTCGGCATATAGGATGCCGATTGGTTTTGCTGAGCTTCGTAGACTCCCACCACGGTAAAGGAGACATTGTCGACAGAGACGCTTTTGCCAACCGCCTCCTCGTACCGATCAGTGCCAAAGAGCTTGAGCGCATCGGAGGAACTGATGAGGAGTGTCTTCTCCTTATTATATACGTCGTTGCCATTGATGCCACGTCCCACCAGCATCTTGACACGGGTCTCGAAGTGCCCGAAATAGTTGGCTCCGATACCCTTTACCGACCCCTCGGTCACCTGTGATGCGTAGGTTATCTTATTCCAAGACCTAAGGCGGGGTGCGATGTCTTCAATAGCTGGTACCATCTCCTGTAGCTGTGCGAACTGTGACTTGTCGATGTACAGAAAACGCCCTGCTGGGTAACCCTGGTAAGGAAGGTTGGTCATCCAGACGCCAAAGTAGATGCCGTAGTTTGGCTCCGTGTCGCCCGCATTGGCACTCTTAGAGATACCACGGTTGAGCCCCACGCCGATGCTGAGGAGGATGACTAGAAAGATGATTCCCCACGCTACGGCAAAGCCTGTCAGAAAGGTGCGCAGGCGGTTGCGCTTGAGATTGTCTATAATCTCGGAGAAGTATTCGTGTCCTATACGCATAATGTGTGATCCTCTTTACTCAAACACCTCCTCGGGCAGACTGCTCGTCAGACCGCCGCCCTCGATCAGCCCATCCTTGATATGTATCGTGCGGTCACACATCTCGGCTACGCCAGGCTCGTGCGTCACGATAATCATCGTCAGGTGCGACTCGCGATTGATCTCTCGCAGTAGCTCCATCACCTCGATGGTGGTCTTGCTGTCCAAAGCTCCCGTCGGCTCATCGGCTAGGATGACTGAGGGCGTGGTGATGAGGGCTCGTGCGATCGCTATGCGCTGCTTCTGTCCTCCCGACATCTCGCTCGGCAGATGCTCCGCCCAGTCGGCTAGCCCCATACGGGCGAGCAACTCGGCAGCACGCTTGGTGCGCTCCTTGCGACCTACTCCCTGATAAAAGAGTGGCAGGGCAATGTTGTCCAGCGCATTCTTGAAGGGGATAAGGTTAAACGACTGAAAGACGAATCCTATTTGTCTAGAACGGATCTCGGCGGCGCGGTTCTCCGAGAGGCTATTGCTCAGTAACTCCTCGCCTAGATGGTAGCTTCCCTCGTCGTAGCTGTCGAGGAGCCCGAGGATATTGAGGAGCGTACTCTTGCCCGAGCCCGAAGCTCCCATGATAGCGACCATCTCGCCTGGGAAGATGTCGAGGTTGATCCCCTTGAGGACATGTAGGGGCTGCGCACCCTGATAAGTCTTGTGCAGATTGCGTAGCGATATGACCGGTTTAGCATTCATAAGCGTATTGGCTTAGCGTTTGTCTTAGGTAGTACACCGCAAAGGTAATACAAATATTTGAATCCGCAATAGGAAAAACGCATCAGTGTACAACTCGAACCAAACAGCCCTGTCGAGCAATCTCATAATCAGCCGTCTAAAGGAGCCTGAAAAGCTTAAAACGGCACTATACAGCCCATCTATAAGAGAGTCCCCACGGAAGTGTGTTACGACAGACATACGCTTATAATACAATAGCCACGTAGGAAATCTGAATTTCCTACGTGGCTATTTTTGTTTTTCCACGTGGTGGCGAAATGATTCCTCCGAAGTTTCATTTCATTCCTCCGAAGTTTTGTTTCGTCTTCACGTGGGGAATATTCCTTTCCCACGTGGATATTTCAAAATTCCTACGTGGGGAGCGAGATGTCGCCCTGTAGAGACGTACGGTCGAGCGTCCGACCCCGTTAAAACCACAATGCTGTAACCTTGTTAAAACCACGATGCTGTAACCTTTGACACAACGGACGCACGCACCTACGACTCCTGTAGGGACGC
>UQDF01000080.1 GCA_900539765.1 uncultured Porphyromonas sp.
GCGTCCGGAGCAGGGCGAGCTCCACTCCAAATTGCATTTTGGAGTGGAAAATACGCCTCCGTAATGTGCCGTCCAGTCGGGACGCACGACCGTTCCTACAGGAGTCGTATCTGTGCGTGCGTTGCGCCAAAGCGTTACTGCGTTCGTGGTTTTAACGGGGACGGACGCACAGATCGTGCGTCCCTACAGGAGTCGTATCTGTGCGTGCGTTGCGTCAAAGCGTTACTGCGTCCGTTGGTTTTAACGGGGACTATTTCAACCCACGTTTGACGGGTGGTGTCGCTTGGGACTGGGCAGATGTTGATCGTTTTGTGGCGCAGCTTCTCTTTGTGCTCTATGGGCGTGCTTGCAAGCTACAGACAGACACAGAGTACACTGGAGCGCAGAGCACTGGGGGGAGGCGTATTACTTTTGCACGGTCTATCTACTAGGAAGACGGCTCGCGCTCCTCCCTCTACTGCACCTCTCTGAGTGCAGTCTTTGGGACAAAGAGATAGCGGGACCACCCCACCATCGTGAGATGATCCCGCTATCTGTATGTTAGGCTGTGGCGCTAGGCTAAGCCTCTTCTGGTGCTACCTCCTCGCTCTCTGACTCATCGTCATGAAACTTGAGTAGCGTGTTGATCTCCTTCTGTAGCTCAGCGTGAAGCTTGTAGAGCTCTTCGATAGAGAGTGGCTCCTGCTCGTCAAGTGTGACTAGCTCCTTAACCTTCGTTGCGAGAGCCTGCTCCTTGGCTTGCTCCTTAGCGGCAAAGAGCTGCTCGCTGTTTTGCTCCATAGCGTTGTTGACGAGGCTATCGATGAATTCATCGTTGGAGAGTAGCTGACCGAGACCAGCTGATTGAACTTGTCTCATGACACCCTCTCTGACGATATTGCGAACTAGCTCGTTGGTGACCTCAACGCCTAGCTGCTTATTGAGGTCGGCGACCATGCACTGGTAGCGTACGTAGGGCATAACCTGGTTGATCCGCTCGTCGTACTCCTCTTGTGTCTCCTCCTCCGTCTTTTCGTTGAGTAGGAGTGCGAGGTGCTTGTCAGAGAAGGGCAGACCCTGGATCTGCTCGACGACATACTTAGAGACGACCGTGGTGAAGAGGTCGCTGGCCATCGATGCGTTGCGCTCCTCCTGCATCCGCTTTAGCTCAGCTCTGAGCTCCTCCTCGCTGGTCACCTCGGTCGTTGGCCCGAGCATCAGCTTAAAGAGCTTCTCGTCGATAGCATGTGGCGTGTTGCGTAGGATGCGGTTGATCTTGATCTCAAAAGCGTTCGTATGCTCCTTGACCTCCTCCTGCTTGATCTGTAGGAAAGAGGCGATCTCCACCTCGCTGCCGTCATAAGCCTTGTGTAGGTCTATGGTGAGTGTGTCACCCTTGTGAGCCTTAAGGATCTTCGCACGAATCTCCTCATTGGTCACATACTGTGGCATAAGGAAGCTCTCCTCGAGGGCGATGCCCTCAGAGGCGTGCTCGCCCTTGTCGTCTAGCTCCTGTACAGAGACGTAGAGGACATCTTTCTCCTGTACGTCCTCTACCTCGGTGCGCTCGCCAGCACTCTCCTGAGCGTTGCTGATCATCTGATCGATCTCGGCTTCGTCGACCTGGACGGTGTAGTGGGGGAGTGTCACGCTGCTATCGATCGTCTCGGGGAACTGAGGGAGCAGTCCCGTGGATATCTGTAGCTGGTAGTCTGTCTGCTCAGGCGTATAGCTGTTGTCGTCTTGCTCCAAGAGAAGACCTCCGATCGTCTTAATGCCCTGCTCCTTGAGATAGCTGACAGCCTCATTGGATGTGGCCTTGTTGATAACGCTAAAGCGTACAGCCTGACCGTACTTCTTCTCAATGAGTGCTGCTGGGGTCTTGCCTGGGCGGAATCCTGGCGTTTCAGCTGTCTTGCGCAGATGCTTCAACTGATCGGTGACTTGCTCTTTAATTTCGTCACTGGTGAGCGTGATGTTCAAGAGAACCTGATCTTCCTTAAGCTCGTGTGATATGTTCATAGGACTAAGATGCTATATGCGTGTATATTTAGTTATAGGGGACAAAGGTACGAAAAAGAGATTAGAAGTTAGAGATTAGATATTAGAGGTTAGAGGTTAGAGAGCTAGTGGCACTAGTGGTACTAGTGACCCTAGTGGTACTAGCCAATCGCCAGTTGCTAGTGCTGGCCGTTGAGGATTGGCTGGGCGTACATCTGAAGGAGCTGCGTGCGTAGTTCGTTGGTGCTGTAAGCGTCGGTCGATGCTTTCGCTATCTGCTCTTCGAGGTAGCGGAGCGTCTTCTCCTTGTCAGCTTCGCTGTATAGCTCCTTCGGGTGCGCCTTGTCGGGGTGAAGGAGGTCGTAAGCGATGTAGTTGATCGGGTATAGGCGGTAGTTGCTATGTAGCTCCGTGTCGATGATCGTGGCGAGACGCGGGTAGAGCTGTTGCTTGGGTAAGGCTCGTAGCTCGGCCTCTAGCTCAGGTGTGATCAGCTCGTTGAGGCGCGTACCGACGGCAAAGTGTACGCGTCCCTTGTAGCCGAGTAGACCTGTCTTCATATTGATCAAGTCCTCCTCGGCCCCCTTGACATACTGCTCGTTGGGGTGATGCTTGCGCCAGAGGAGCTCGCACGCCTTGAGGATGTCGCAAGGGTCGTACTCGTAGCTGATAGTCGTGGGGGCGATGTTGACCCGCATCAGCTGGGTCAGTGGGTCGTTGCTTTGCGAGGAAGCGATCATCTTGAGGACGCTCGGCTGTGTCTGGTCGCTATTGTCCTTGGCACGCCCCTCACGCTGGGCGATCCATACCGACTTATGATCTTGCTGTATGCTCTGGTCGATAAAGGCGGAGAGCGCCTGAGCTGCTAGGAGCATCTGCCGGATCGGTAGCGAGCGACGTACGACAAAGGAGTCGTTGAGCTTGACCACCGCCTCGATCCATGGTCTGCCGAAGAGGTTGTCGCCGATAGCGATGCGTGGCATCAGATAGTTGCGCTCCTGCATAACTAGGTTGAGAAATGCGGAGTCGAGTATGATGTCTCTATGGTTTGTGATAAAGGTCGTGGGCAGATCCCCGCCTAGTCTACTGGCTCCGCTAAGGGATACGGAGAAAGTGGTCTGCTTCGCTAGCTTGACCACGAGGGGGTAGGATATAAGTTCCTTAAAGGCATCAACACTCTGGATGCTCTTTAGGTGCTGTAGGAGCGTAGTCGTCTCCTCCTCAGAGAGCAGCTTCGATAGCAGGTGACGTAGCTCAGGTTGGTTGGCTAGCTGTGCGGTGACAGCTGGCACCTCCTTATCAAGGTAGGGACGTATAGAGTCGTACTCGTACGGCTGTGGGGCAGTGTGTGTGGTCATGATAGTTTGCTCTGGATGATACGTGTGATGAGGTCGCTCAGCTGAAGACCAGCTGCACGTACCTGCTGTGGGATGAAGCTGGCCTCCGTCATGCCTGGGGTCGTGTTGACCTCTAGAAGCGTGGGTATGCCGTCCGCCTCGATGATGTAGTCTATACGTACGAAGCCGTAGCAGTCTAGTAGGTGGGCGATCGTTAGCGATGTCTCCTGTACGCACTGTGTCTGCTCTGGCGAGATGCGTGCGGGAGTTATCTCGTCACTCTTACCATAGTACTTAGCGTCATAGTCGAAGAAGGTGTCGTGCGCTACCACCTCTGTGACTGGCAGGGCAAAAGAGTCATCGGGAAGGATCACGCATCCGCAGGTCACCTCGGTGCCGACGATGCACTCCTCGACGAGCACATCGGGTGCCGCTGTGTAAGCGTTCGCTACGGCTGAGGGTAGCTGCTCCCACTGGTCAATGCGTGTCGTGGCGATGCTGGAGCCACCTGTATTGGGCTTGACAAAGAGTGGCAGGCGCAGGCGAGACTCGATCAGCTCTTGCTCTTCGGACGAGAGCTCTCGGGTATGATTGCGAAGGCAGTGGGAGCGAGCGATGCGCAAGCCGTGATGCGCTAGATAAGCGTTGCACGCCTCCTTATTAAAGGTCAAAGCCTCGCAGAGTACGCCGCCTGTCGTGTAGGGTATGCCGAGCATATCTAGGTAACCCTGTAGGAGTCCATTCTCTCCAGGGGTGCCGTGGATAGTAATGTAGGCTAGTGCGAAGGTAACTTCGGCTGCACCAAAGCGTGCGACTAGTGCACGATCGATCGTTCCCGCCCTTCCCTCAGCATCGGTCACGCTCCATGCGTCGACCGTGATGGTGACTAGATAGGGGGTGAAGAGGGTTTGATCGATCTGCTTGAGGATCGTCTGGGCGCTACGCTGCGAGACCTCCGCCTCGCCAGAGTATCCGCCACAGATGATCGCAATATTGGGTTTGTCCATAGGGTATGATGGGATATTGCAATGGTTCTTTTAGTTAGAGAGTTCGAGCGGTGCCACATATCGTCTCCACTTGTCTATGAGCTGTCTCATATCGTCGGGTAGTGGTACCGAGAAGTGCATCCGCTCACCCGTCACGGGGTGATCGAAGGCTAGGGTCTCAGCGTGCAACGCTTGGCGGGGGCAGATCTTGAGGCAGTTATTGACAAACTGCTGGTAGGAGCTGGTGCGCTGTCCCCACAGGATCTGGTCGCCACCGTAGCGTTCATCGCCAAAGAGCGGGTGGTCGATAGACTTCATGTGAACACGTATCTGATGGGTGCGTCCCGTCTCCAGTTCGCACGCTATGAGCGTCACAAAGCCGAGTCGCTCTAGCTGCGTGTAGTGTGTCACGGCTGGCTTGCCTATCTCACTCGTTGGGGGATAGACGGTCATACGGGTACGGTCGCGCGGATCACGAGCTATATTGCCCTCGATCGTTCCTTGCGGCTGGTCGAGCTTGCCCCAAATGAGAGCTTGGTAGCGACGTCCTGTAGTCTTGAGGAAAAACTGTCTCGCCAGTCGTATCTTAGCCTCTGTACGCTTTGCCACGAGGAGTAGTCCACTGGTGTCTTTGTCAATGCGATGCACCAGTCCTACGGAAGCATCGTTCGGATCGTAGAGTGGGTCGTTACGTAAGTAGTAGGCGAGGGCGTGAACGAGCGTGCCACTGTAGTTGCCGTGACCTGGGTGTACGACCATGCCCGCAGGCTTATTGACCACCAATAGCTGATCGTCCTCATAGACTATGTCGAGCGGTATGTCCTCTGGTGTGATCGACCAGTCCTGCTTCGGATGCGCCAGCATCATCGTGATGGTCTCCAGGGGCTTGACCTTGTAGTTGCTCTTGACCGGCTCGCCATCCACCCAGATGAGTCCCGCCTTGGCGGCAAGCTGTATGCGATGGCGCGAAGTGTGTGGCATACGATCCACTAGGAAGCGATCGATGCGTAGTGGTGTCTGTCCTGGATCTACCCGCACACGGTAATGCTCGTAAAGCTCCTCGCCGTGTGTTCCTGCGACCCACTGATCCTCCTCGTCGGTAGCTATAAGGTCAGCCTCTAGCTCCTCAAGGGGGAGCGACTCCTTGTCGGGATTACATCCAGGACTCATCCTCATCAGGCTCTAGAACGTGTGTGGTCGAGTCAGCGGGGAGGGCTTGTCCTCCTGTTCCCATAATTGAGTCGTAAGGCTCGAAAGCTCCTTGTGGTATGCTGTCACTGGTAGCCACAGAGACTAAAAGTATGAGTGGTGTGGCGAGCGGTATGCGGGTGCCAGGAGCTAATGTCTGTCCTGAGGGAAGCTGTACGCCCATGACTAGATCGTCAAAGGCTCCCGCTACGTAACTGGGGGTGATGTTTTCGAATCCCAGGCTGACGAGACGCGCTCGTGCTTGTCGCTCGGATACATCGACGAGTGAGGGGATGATGCCGTTGCGAGGTGAGGAGGCGTTGAGCGTGAGGAAGATGATGCGTCCCGCTTTGACTCGGCTACCCGCTTTAGGGCTTAAGTCGTAGACTGCCCCCTTGGGTACTTCCGTAGTGTATACCGAGTCGATCACCTCGTAGCGCAGATCCGCTTTGTCTAGGAGTCGCACCGCTTCACTTGCAGGGAGACCATATATATTAGGTATCTCGACAGAAGTGCCGTGGCGTGTGAAGAAATTCATCCAGACGAGTGCCAGGACGACGATGATGACTGAAGCTAGGATCATCAGACCAATGTGAACCAGAAGGGAAGGACGTCGCATAGGGTATATCTATTAGCGGAGACTATGCAAAGGTAACGATAATTTGATAGTGTCGCATCATCAAGGTAAAGGTGTCAGACGATAGCCACGTGGAAAATGTCAAATCTCCACGTGGCTATTTTTTTATCTCCACGTGGGAGAGGAAAAATTCTTCGGAAGTTTCATTTGATTCCTCCGAAGTTTTATTTCGTCTTCACGTGGAGATTATTTTATCCCCACGTGGAAATTCGAAAATATCCACGTAGAAATGCCCTTGACGGGTGACGATGTGTAGGGGAGCTCGTCTCGTTTTGACACAGCGGATATCCTCCCGCTAGACACTATCCGTGCGTTGCTACGGTTCGCTACTCGTCTTCGCAATTTCCAGTAGTAAGTGCAACACGAAGCGTATAAAAGCACCCACCCCTGG
>UQDF01000081.1 GCA_900539765.1 uncultured Porphyromonas sp.
GAAGTCATCAAAAACATCATTCTTGAGAAATTGCATTAGCGGGTGGAATGTACGAGGTCTTCGTCGAGGATCATTTGCGCCGAATAGTGTATCTTTGTGGGAAGGATCCGCAGTCGCACCGTTGGGTCCAATACGGCAATATGTAGCTCGCTCGTGCCTCTTAATATCTTATACTCAGTCTCATGAATCACACTCCCGACACTCCCCATAGTTCCTCGGCAGGGACACGTATGTACGTGCCACTGCACGTTCACTCGCACTACTCTATACTAGATGGTATGGCACCCGTCGAGAAGCTCCTCGACAAGGCGATCGCCTGCGGTATGCCGGGCATCGCACTCACAGATCATGGAGCTATGTATGGGATCAAGAACTTTACCAACTATGCCAACGATAAGATCAATGGTGACAAGCTCGCCCAGATCAAGTCGCTCCGCAAGCAGATCAAAGAGCTAGAAGCTGATGCGTCCAGCGCTGATGAGATCGCTCGCATCGAGGGGGAGGTTAAGACGATCGAGCAGAGCCTCTTCAAGGCAATCATCGGCTGCGAGGTGTACGTAGCGCGCCGTTCGCTCGAGCTGAAGGACAAAGATGCCAAAGATCCCGACAACCCCACCCGCAGCATAGACCGCAGTGGCTACCACTTGATACTTCTAGCCAAAAACCTCCAGGGCTACCGCAACCTCATCAAGATGGTCTCCATAGCGTGGGAGCATGGCGAGTACTACAAGCCACGTATTGACAAGAAGCTCCTGGCAGAGCATCACGAGGGGATCATCGCCTCTAGTGCCTGCCTCGGTGGCGAGATCGCGCAGCACATCCTGCATGGTCGTCTCGACGAGGCACGTCAGACGGCTCTATGGTACAAGGAGACCTTTGGCGAGGACTATTATCTAGAGATCATGCTCCACCCGAATAGCGATCCGACAGGTGGTCAAGAGACCTACCACAAGCAGCTACAGGTAGCTCAGGAGGTGATCAAGATGGGACAGGAACTAGGTATCAAGGTCATTGCGACGAACGACACCCACTTCCTTAACGAGGAAGATGCCGAGGCGCACGATCACCTGATCTGTATGACGACCAATTCGCCCATCTCCGACCCCAATCGTATGCGCTACACCAAGCAGGAGTGGCTCAAGTCGCCCGAGGAGATGACAGCGCTCTTTGCTGACTACCCAGACGTGCTAGAAAACACGCTAGAGATCTGTAACAAGGTGGAGTACTACAGCATAGACCACGCTCCGCTGATGCCGCACTTCGAGCTACCCGAGGGCTTTGCTAGCGAAGATGACTATCTGCGCCACCTCACCTACGAGGGTGCCAAAAAGCGCTACGGCGACCCCGTTCCCTCAGAGGTGCAGGAGCGCATTGATATGGAGCTAGGTGTGATACAGAACATGGGGTTCCCAGGTTACTTCCTCGTCGTGCAGGACTTCATCGCAGCAGCCCGACAGCTAGGCGTGCGCGTGGGACCAGGTCGTGGATCCGCAGCGGGCTCTGCGGTCGCTTACTGCTTGTCGATCACGCAGATTGAGCCGATTAAGTACGGCTTGCTCTTCGAGCGCTTTCTCAACCCCGATCGTATCTCTATGCCCGATATCGACATTGACTTCGACGATAAGAACCGCTGGCGTGTCCTCGAGTGGGTGACCAATAAGTATGGTCGCGATCACGTCTCCAACATCATCACGCTCACCACGATGGCTACAAAAGGTGCGATCAAAGGGGTGGCGCGTGTCGAGGAGCTGCCGCTAGACCAAGCCAATAGGCTCTGCAAGCTCATCCCCGATAGAGCTCCCGAGGGGGTCAAGCACCTCAACCTAGAGTGGATGGTGCAAAACAATCAAGAGTTTCGCGAGGCGTCTGTCAGTCAGAATGAGCAGCTAGCCAACACGATCCGCTATGCCCGTCAGCTAGAGGGCACTGCTAGTACTACGGGCGTACATGCCTGCGGTGTCATCATCAGCGGACCGCCCGTCAGCGATGTCGTCCCGCTCTCGACCGCCATCGACCCAGACACCAACGAGCGCAAGCTGGTAGCGCAGTATGAAGGTAAGGTGATCGAGCCCACGGGACTGATCAAGATGGACTTCCTCGGTCTGCAGACCCTCAGCATCATCAATGATGCGCTAGAAAACATCAAGATGAGCTACGGCATCGACCTAGACATCGATACGATCTCCGTCGACGACCCCAAGACCTTCGAGCTCTACTCACGCGGTGACACGGTCGGCACCTTCCAGTTTGAGAGCCCAGGCATGCGCAAGTATCTGCAGCAGCTAGAGCCTACCGAGTTTAAGGATCTAGTCGCTATGAACGCACTCTACCGCCCAGGGCCTATGGACAATATCCCCACCTTTATCGAGCGCAAGCATGGCCGTCAGGAGATCACCTACGACCTGCCCGAGATGGAGCCTTACCTCAAGGACACCTACGGCATCACCGTCTATCAGGAGCAGGTGATGATCCTCTCTCGTGTGCTAGGCGACTTCACACGAGGCGACAGCGATAGCCTCCGTAAGGCGATGGGTAAGAAAAAGGAAAAGGAGATGGCGAAGTACCGCATCAAGTTTGTCGAAAACGGTGTCGCCAAGGGACATCCACGTGACACGCTCGAGCGCATCTACGACGGGTGGCAGAAGTTTGCCAGCTACGCCTTCAACAAGAGTCACTCCGTCTGCTACGCATGGGTCGCCTACCAGACCGCTTACCTCAAGGCGCACTACCCCGCACAGTTTATGGCAGCACTGCTAACCTGCAACCAAAACAAGTCTGACAAGCTCGCTAAGTACCTCGAGGAGGTGCAGCACATGGGGCTGGAGGTCAAGGGGCCAGACATCAACGAGAGCTTCACCGCCTTCTCGGCAAATAAAGAGGGCGTCATACGCTTTGGCCTCGGAGGCATCTCACACGTGGGGCTATCTGTCGCGGAGGCTATCATACAGGAACGCGAGGAGCATGGCTCCTATCAGGACGTGTACGACTTCTTCCAGCGTACCGACCTGAGCAACTGCTCACGACGAGCACTCGAGGCACTCATACTGTCAGGAGCCTTCGACAACTTTGGCATCGAGCGAGAGGTTTACTTCGCCCCCCTCGCTAAGAGTAGCGTGAGCAGCCTTTCCTCAGGCAAGGACGAGACCTTCCTCACAGCACTCATGCAGTATGGCAAGATCCTCGAGAGCGAGCGCACGCAGGTGCAGGCCTCCCTCTTTGGCGATAGCGACCCCAGTGTCAAGCTCCCCAAGCCTCTTCCCCCCAAGGATGTGGAGCCGTGGAGCCATCTAGAGCGACTCACCAAGGAGCAGACCTACATAGGTATGTACCTGAGCGCCCACCCACTAGACCCCTACGCCTTCATCATCGAGAACCTCTGCAACTGCCCCGCCTCCGAGCTAGACAAGTTTGCCGAGCTAGGACTCACGCAGCTTACCTGCGCCGGTCTGGTCACTAAGGTGCGTCAAGGCATTAGCAAGAGAAACGAGCCTTACGCCATTATTCAGATCGAAGACACCTCAGGCACTGGCGAGATACCGCTCTTTGGTCAGCATTACGTAAATTTCGGTAACTTTGCACAGGAAGGGCTAGCCATCTTAGTGAAGATGAGCGTCGCACCGAGCAAATACGATCCCAAGCGTCTCTACCGCACTGTGCAGAGCATACAGCTCCTCTCAGACATCACAGAGGAGGCCTTCAGGAGCATTCAGCTGACGATCGATCTGAGTCAAGGCGAAGACGCTACCCCAGCTGGGTCATACGAAGATGGCGGCGAGGAGGAGATCCTTGATCGCCCCAACACCCTCGAGGGAGCTATCGAACTGGGCAATGCGATCAAGGAGCACCCAGGCAAGACGGAGCTAGAGATAACCTTCTGCTCCTCTATGGTACCCTACGCGACGACAATGTATGCACCCAGCATAGAGCCTGGCAAGTGGCTCCTAGAGATCGTCAAGAAGTACCAGATCCAGTGTACCGTGCAGACGGCTAAGTGATAGCCCCTACCCTATTCTATAGCAGACATTTCATACTAACTCTAAATACACAAGAACTATGGCAATGGAAATAACAGATGCAAATATAGCCGGTCTTATGGCTGAAGGCAAACCGATGATCCTAGACTTCTGGGCTACTTGGTGTGGTCCCTGTCAAATGATTGGCCCGATGATTGACGAGCTCGCTGAGGAGTTCAACGGCAAGATCATCATCGGCAAGGTCAACGTCGACGAAAACAGCGACCTGCCCAGTCAGTACGGCATCCGCAACATCCCAACGATCCTCTTCTTCAAGGGCGGTGAGATGGTGAGCAAGCTCGTCGGTGCACAGAGCAAGGCTAAGCTACAGGAGGAGGCACAGAAGCTCCTCGACTAGTCACCGCAACAGTCGTAGTACGGCAAGACGAGTAACGTCGTATCAAAGCAAGACGTCGCCCTGTAGGGACGCTCGATCTGAGCGTCCGTTGTCGAACGAACGTTACAGCACCGTGTCCTTGACGCAGACAGACGCTCGGCCGAGCGTCCCTACAAATCGTCACACGTAAACTTTCGGACAGCGTCCGAGTCACACACGATAGCCACGTGGAGAATCCCAAATCTCCACGTGGCTATTTTTTATTCTCCACGTAGGCGCGAAAAAATTCTTCGGACTTATCATTTCATTCCTCCGAAGTTTCATTTCGTCTCCACGTGGAGAATTTTCCTTCCCCACGTGGATATCCGCAATTCCCCACGTGGAGATCAACATTTGACACAGCCTCGCACCCATAAAGAGTAGCGAAGTCTAATTTTCATTACAGCAAGTTACTCTTCGGACGACCCGATGTTTTCGAGATTTAGCCCCGTATATTCAATTAGTAAATGCAACTCATACCTACAAAAAATGGATCGCACCCT
>UQDF01000082.1 GCA_900539765.1 uncultured Porphyromonas sp.
CACGGACGTACAGATACGACTTCTGTAGGGACGCACGATCTGTGCGTCCGTTGTATCAAAGGCTACAGCGTCGTGGTTTTGACGGGGACGGACGCACCTTATTGGTTCCGATGCTTGTTGAGATCCGTGGCTCGTGAGCGCTATTTTTCGTACCTTCGTATCGAATAATCGAATCTTTAGATATAGCATAATGATTGATCCAAAAGAACTACAGCAGATGGGCTTCGCTACGCGTGCCATCCATGCTGGTAGCGAGCGCAATCAGCATGGTACGCTGGCTACTCCTATTTATCAGACGTCTACATTCGTTTTTGACTCTGCAGAGCAGGGAGGCAGACGCTTTGCCCTTGAGGAGGATGGGTACATCTACACTCGTCTAGGGAATCCTACCTGCACAGCTACTGAGCAGAAGGTCGCCTCTCTAGAGGGTGGCGAGGCTTGCGTCAGCGCTTCTTCAGGTATCGGTGCGATCACCTCTGCTATCTACCCCTTGGTACAGGCTGGTGACCATATCGTCGCTGGTAAGACACTCTACGGCTGCACCTACTCATTTCTCGAGCATGGACTCTCACGCTTTGGTGTGGAGGTGACCTTCGTTGATGCGCGCAATCTTGATGAGATCAAGGCTGCTATGCGTCCTAATACTAAGCTGGTCTACATCGAGACACCAGCTAATCCTAATATGTACCTGACAGATATCGAAGGCGCTGCCAAGATAGCTCATAGTCAGGAGGGCACAGTGCTGATGGTCGACAATACGTACTGCACTCCTTTTATCACGCGTCCTCTAGACCTCGGTGCTGATGTCGTGGTACACTCAGCTACGAAGTATCTGAATGGTCATGGTGATGTGATCGCCGGATTTGTCGTTGGTCGCAAGGAGTATATCGACCAGGTGCGTCTCTTTGCTGTCAAGGATATGACGGGATCAGTCCTTGGTCCGTTTGAGGCATACCTGATCGCTCGTGGTATCAAGACTCTAGAAATACGTATGGAGCGCCACTGCGCTAATGCACAGCGTGTCGCTGAGTTCCTCGAGCAGCACCCTGCTATCGCATCGATTGCTTATCCAGGTCTCAAGAGCTTCCCACAGTATGAGCTAGCTCAGAAGCAGATGCGCCTACCAGGTGCTATGATCGCCTTCGAGCTCAAGGGTGGGCTAGAGGCTGGTCGTAAGCTGATGAATAGCCTCCACCTAGCTACGCTCTGCGTGAGCCTTGGTGATGCTGAGACGCTTATCGAGCACCCAGCTAGCATGACCCACTCGCCCTACACCCCAGAGGAGCGTGCTGCTTCTGATATTGGCGAGGGTATGGTACGTCTATCCATCGGTCTGGAGAATGTCGAGGACATCATCGCTGACCTGAAGTGTGGTCTAGACGCACTCCTATAGTAAGCTGGTAGAAGGCTGTCGCCACAAAGCGATAGCCTACACCAATAAATAAGCGCTCCCCCCACCGCAGTCGATGAACTGTGATGGGGGGAGCTTTCTTGTACTGAGTCTGTTGGGTCGTGCGACTTCGTTAGTCGCGTACCTCGTAGGTTTGGCTGTCTGATATGATGTAGTGCATCGGCTCGTCCCACGGCTCTAGTGGGATCTGCTCGATGATCTGTAGCGAGGAGGTGACCGCTACTCGGAGGGCATGGGGACAGCGTACGAAAAAGCGATCGTAGTAACCCTTGCCACGCCCCATACGTCCACCATGCAGGTCGAATGCGACCCCTGGCACCAAAACGAGCTCTATCTCTGTGGGATCAACCGCCTCCTCGGTAGCTGCCGTCGGCTCAAGGATTTTGTAGCCCTCGCTGGTAATGAGCGACTCGGGCTGATAGGTGTAGAAGTTGATGTCGTCACCCTCCACACGGGGTATAAGAAGCCGCTTTTCGCCCTCGTACTGCCCTAGGATAGCGGTCAGATCTACCTCGTCTGGCAAGGCGCAGTACAGTGCTACGCAATGACTACGTACGAAAGGTAGAAAGGTCTCTATCTGCCTACAGACCCTCTCTGAGATCGTCTGTCGGTACTCCTCAGTCCATTCACTCCGCATCTTAGCGCGGATGGCACGGCGTAATACTTTTTTCTCTTCTCTTACTCTGTCACTACTCATTATCGTGTGTGGTAATTTTCCTGTAGATACTGCTCTGCACTGCTGATCATCGGATCGCCTTGGGTTATCACCTGATAGAATCCCGTAGCGCCAAAGAGATGATTAGCTATCAAGGCATACAGCTGTAGTTGCAAGCGCGATGTAGCTTGACGTAGCATCTGTGGTCGCTGGGCTATACCATGCTCAGCGGCGTATGCGGCTAGATCGTTGATTAGAAATTTCTCCTGAGCAAGTAAGGTCAGCAACTCCTGTACTGAACTAATCTCACGAAGGCTCTCTCTATTTAAGTCTACAAAGTAAAAGGCAAACTCCTGCATCAAGCCCGACATGATCAGACGTGCTGCATAAGCGTTGATCATCGCCGTGTCTTGCGGTACGAAGATATCTGGCATGATGCCATAGCCACTGAAGAGGAGACGCCCCTTATCGCTATGATACTCTCGTGGCTTCTTTAGCGTCAGCGTGTCGGCATAGTCCCCCACAGGCTTGATCCCCGAGACGCTCATAAGACTCTCTTCGATCGAGGAGAGACTCCCCTGCTCGTAGGGGCGCTGTATGTTACGACCGGATGGCGTATAGTAACGAGCCACCGTGAGACGTACACTAGAGTGATCTGGGAAGGTAAAAGGTTGCTGCACCAAGCCCTTACCATAGGTCTGTCGCCCTATGATCATCGCCCGGTCGTGGTCTTGCATCGCTCCCGAAAAAATCTCAGAGGCCGAGGCGCTGTTCTCATTGACCAGCACGACTAGAGGCATCTTTTGCAGCAACCCCTCGCCATTGGCGACCACATCTTCGCGAGGCATCGTGCGTCCCTCGGTGTAGACGATCAGCTGTCCCTCCTGGAGGAACTCATTAGCGACAGCAACGGCTGAGGTCATATAGCCTCCCGTATTGTCTCTCAGGTCTAGTACCAAAGCTTTCGCACCAACTCGTTGTAACTCACCCCAATGCTGGATGAACTCGTCATAAGTCGTACGCGCCCAGGTGGTGATCTGCATTAGTCCGATCGTTGGCGTCAGCATATAGCTCACATCGATACTCCTGATGGGCACAGGACCACGTACTACGCTCACATCTTGTCTCGCCTGACGACGCAGTATCGAGAGATGCGCCACAGACCCTTCGGGGCCTCTGAGTGCCGAGGTGATGGTGTCTTGGTTGTTGCGCTCACCGAGGAGGCTCTTGCCGTCACAAGCTAAGATGCGATCGCCGGGCTCTAGACCTGCAGTCTCAGAGGGACCGCTAGCGAACACCTGGTCGACGACGATCGTGTCGGTGATGATGTTGTAGATGATCCCAATGCCCTCAAATTGTCCCTCCAGTCTTTGCTCCTCCATCTCTGACTCTAACGGTGGTATATAGGTCGAGTGTGGATCAAGCGACCCTAGCATATAGGGGAGTATGTCTGTACGAAGCTGCTCGATATCGACGGAGTCTACGTAATACTTCTCAACAAGCTTCATAACTTGGTCAAACTTATCGGCGTGCGTGAAATTTCGATAGCGAGAGAGGAGCCAAAAAACAGCTGCACCAATGAGTGCCCCCACCAGGAGACAGATTAAATATTTATACTGACGACGCATATCTACCATTTGTTCTTCTCAATATCTAGATAGGTACATATACTTAAAGGGTTGAGTGGTCGGCAGTTGAAGATATGTCGTCTAGTGGTATGTAGACCACCTCAATGCCAGCGCGCTCGAGTAGCTCGACGCCATCGGTGAGTCGGTACTGCTCGCCGTACACGACACGTCGTATGCGACTCTGGATGATCAGCTTAGCGCACTCCAGACAGGGAGAAGCCGTAATGTAGATGGTCGCACCCGTGCAATTATTGCCCGATGCAGCCACTTTGGTGATAGCATTGGCCTCTGCGTGGAGTACGTAAGGCTTAGTGATCCCTTCATCATCTTCGCATACATTCTCAAATCCCGAGGGCGTACCATTGTATCCGTCAGAGATGATCATCTGATTGTGTACGATGAGTGCTCCTACCTGTCGTCGCTGACAGTAAGAGTTCTCAGCCCATATACGAGCCATACGCAGGTAACGGCGATCCAAGATCGTCTGCTTTGAGTCAGAAGCAGAGGGGGTAGTCGGTGTGATAGTCATCGTGTAGTGATTTACTCATAGCGTAAACCGCTACAAAGGTACTGATTATTTAGCACAAATGGTATTTCTAGACCTGCAATCCCGCAACCGCACATTCCAGTGTCAAGTGCAACACACTTACAAATGTAGGAAAAAAACTTCA
>UQDF01000083.1 GCA_900539765.1 uncultured Porphyromonas sp.
CCTCCGAAGTTTCATTTGATTCCTCCGAAGTTTTATTTCGTCTCCACGTGGAGAAAACTTTTTCTCCACGTGGATATTTGCGAATCTCCACGTGAGGATCCGTAATTAGACGCAAACAACTCTCTCTGCTCTATTTGCAAAAAGTGAGTATCTTTGCATTTGGGTGAATGTAGTAGATCCAAAATGAAGACCTCTTGCAACATCTATGAGGTTGCCTCGTCTACATAACAAGGGTGTGCGTCTCTAGTACTACACCCACGCTCTTTGAATTGACAACTAGATATACATCAATAACTTTTAGACAACTAGATATGAATCTAAAGCGAATGCTGTCTATGACTGTGGTCCTCCTGACCTTGATGCTACCTCGTGTAGCCTTTGCTCAGGACTTGAGCCAACCACTGCCCATAGACCCACTAGTCCGTACGGGCCAACTCGAGAACGGGCTGACCTACTTCATCCGTCACAATGAGCAGCCGAAGGATCGTGCTGAGTTTTACATCGCACAGCGTGTCGGATCAATCCTCGAGGAGGAGAATCAGCGTGGTCTGGCTCACTTCCTAGAGCACATGTGCTTCAACGGAACGAAGAACTTCCCCGACAAGACACTCATCAGCTACCTCGAGTCAAATGGTATGCGCTTCGGTTACAACCTCAATGCCTACACTGGTATCGATGAGACGGTCTACACCCTTATGGAGGCTCCTACAGAGCGTCAAGGCTTTATCGATAGTTGCCTACTGATCCTACACGACTGGAGTGGCTTCGTCACACTAGCTGATGAGGAGATAGACAAGGAGCGTGGTGTCATCACTGAGGAGTGGCGCTCTCGTGACAATGCGCAGATGCGTATGCTCAATACGGCACTCCCCAAGATCTACCCCGACAACCGCTATGGTCACCGCTTGCCTATCGGTCTGATGAGCGTGGTCAACGGCTTTAAGTACAACGAGCTACGTGACTACTACCACAAGTGGTACCGTCCCGACCTACAGGCTATCATCGTGGTCGGTGATGTCGACGTAGACTATGTGGAGAAGAAGATCAAGGAGATGTTTGCCGACATCCCCGCACCTGTCAATGCTGCAGAGCGTGTCTACTTCCCCGTTGAGGACAATGATGAGCCTCTCGTAGCTATCGAAAAGGACAAGGAGGCTACCAGCACCGGCATTATGGTTATGTTCAAGACAGACGCTATGCCTGTCGAGATGACTCGCACCATCGCTGGTGTTATGAAGAACTACCTATATGGTGTCACAAACCGCATCCTCGATGAGCGCTTTACAGACCTTATGCACAAGCCTAACCCCGCTTTCATCAGTGCTAGTGGATATATCAGCAACTACTTCCTTGCTCAGACCAAAGATGCGCTTTCATTTAACGCTTCGGTACGTGAGGGCGAGCTAGACATTGCCCTCAAGGCGCTTACGGCTGAGATAGAGCGCATACGTCAGTATGGCTTCACACAGGGCGAGTATGAGCGTGCACGCACGGATCTCCTCAAGGCTTTTGAAAACAGCTACAACGAGCGTGAGACCCGTAAGAATAGCGCCTACGCTAACGAATACAAGGACTACTTCACCACAGGTGGATACATCCCTGGCATCGAGATGGAGAAGGCTATGATGGAGCAGGTAGCTGCAAACATACCTCTAGAGGTAGTCAACCAGATGGTACAGTCTATCATCGGTGACAAGAATATGGTACTTATGCTCACGGCTCCCGACAAGGAGGGTCTCGTACTACCTACCGAGGCTGAGCTAGTGGCTAAGGTCAACGAGTATCGCAAGCTCCCCGTAGAGCCTATCAAGGATGCTGTCTCTGACATGAAGCTTATGGAGAAGGCTCCCAAGGCTGGCAAGGTCACCAAGCGTGAGGACAACCTACAGTTTGGTACGACTCGCCTCACCCTGAGCAATGGTATGGTAGTCTACCTCAAGACGACCGACTATAAGAAGAATCAGATCTCACTCACAGCTGTCGCTCCTGGTGGTACAAACGCTTATCTCAAGAACGATAAGGATCTGCCCAACATCAAGAACCTCAGTAGCGTCGTTGCACTAGGCGGTGTAGGCAACTTTGACAATCCTACCCTCACCAAGGCACTCACAGGTCGTAGCGTCTCTGCTTCTGGCTCTATGGGTGGCACGAGAACTTACTTTAGTGGTATCTCTACGCTTGAGGATATGGAGACCTTCTTCCAGCTCCTCTACCTCCGTATGACGCAGCCTAGACAGGATGCTGATGCCTTTGCCAACTGGCGCACCAATACGATTGAGCAGATCAAGAATATGGAGTCTAATCCTATGGTTTCATTCCAGGACTCGCTCATCTATGCGCTATACGATAACAATCCTCAGATGCAGCGCGCTTCTGTGGCTGAGATCGAGGGTGTCGACTACGACCGTGTGATGCAGATCTGGAAGGAGCGCATCGCTGACCTCGGTGACCTACAGCTATACTTCATCGGTAATGTAACGCCCGAGCAGCTGATCCCTTACCTAGAGAAGTACGTAGCTTCTGTACCTACCAAGGGTCGTAAGCACGATATGCACAAGGAGCTAGTACCTGTAGTACGTACCTCTTCTATGAACATTGACTTCAAGAAGGAGCTAGCTACTCCTATGGCTATGGTTCTAGCAGCTTACACAGGCAAGCTACCCTACACACTCCACAACGAGATAACTATGGAGGTACTCGGAGGCGTTATGGATCAGGTCTACACGGCTACCGTTCGTGAGGACGAGGGTGGTACCTATGGTGTCAGCTCTGGTGGCTCTATCAGCGACAATCCTGAGGGCGAGACAATCTTCCAGATCTTCTACCAGACAGATCCTGAGAAGGTAGACAAGCTCAACAAGATCATCTATGCGGAGCTTGACAAAGTGGCTAAGAATGGTCCCGACCAGGAGATGTTTAACAAGACTATCCTCAACATGAAGAAGGACTATGCTGAGAATCTCAAGCAAAACGGCTACTGGCTCAGCCATATGATCGACTTCTTCTTCGATGGTCGTGACTTCCAGACTGACTACGAGAAGACGCTCAACGCTATCACCCCTGCAGACGTACAGAAGATCGCTCAGGAGCTCCTCAAGCAGGACAACCACATCGAGGTGGTCATACGTCACGCTGAGGGCGCTAAGTAAATAAATTCTAGCAGCTCTACGGAGATCTGTCTTACTTAGTGAGACACGGCTCTGTAAGTAGCTAGCATACAAACCGCAAGAGCGAGTAACTCTAGGGACCCCCTCGGAGTTACTCGCTCTTACTTTGCTACTGGACAAGCTCTACACAGACCGATATGACAAAATTGAGACTGTTGCAAAGTCAACAGTCTCACAATCTTGCTTGCAAGATTGTCCTGACTTTGCAGAAAGG